>JAISYD010000088.1 GCA_031270145.1 Planctomycetota bacterium | reverse complement strand
CGCCTTTCCAAGGTTCTTCTTGACCTTATCCTCGTAGACGCCCATCCGCGTCTCTTCGACCGCCATCTTCGCCAGGGGAGCGGCGTTGTCGTACACCGCCTTGCCAACGGCCCGAACCGCCGCGTCCACCTTCTCCTGGGTGAATTCCTCAAAATCACGTTGCACTTCGCGCGATAACGCCACCATTTCCTCGATGTCCATCGTCTCCTCCCCTAGCAGTCCGAAAAAAGGCGTCTGTCCATTCGGGCGCGGACGCCTCGCAAAGGTCAAGATCAAACGCGAAGTGTTTCCGCCGCGGCTGCGCCGCAATCGCCTTTCTCGGCGGACGCGGGCGCCGCGCAGCTCTCCGCCGAAGGCGGGGTTATTCCTTCGCGGCGGCGCCGGCCACGAAACGCGTGCGTTCGAGGGCGCGCCTGATATGCGCCCGCATCAACCGCTCGGCCAGCTTGTCGTTCCGTTTTTCTATCGCCTTGTACATCTTTTCATGTTCTTCAATGATGTCGTTGACGTTGACGTGGGCGTTGGCGACGCGGATGGAAGAGGCGATCATCTCGGCGCACAGCGCAAGGATGTTGTTGAGGACGCTGTTGTCCGCCGCTTCCGCGATTATTTTGTGGAACAGATTGTCGGGTGACTGGCCGCGGTTTCCTCCGGCGATGTCGTTTTTCATCGCTTCGATGGCGTCGCGCATTGCCTTGAGATGCGCCGGCGTACGCTTCCTGGCGGCCTGTCTGGCCGAAAAGGTCTCCAGCAGGATGCGCATTTCGTATATTTCGGAAACGCGCTTTTCGTCCGCCGCGTCCCCGTTGAAGCGGAGGAGGATGCGGTCGAGGTCGGATTGCTTGACGAAGGTGCCCTCGCTCACCTTCGACTCAATGATGCCGAGAAGCTCCAGGGCGCGGAGCGCCTCGCGGACCGAGGTCCGGCTGACCCCAAGCTGCTCGCCGAGGTCGCGTTCGGTGGGCAGCCGATCCCCGGTCTTGAGTTCGCCGCTCTCAATCTTCCCGATGATCTGCTGGACGATGTCCTCGTAGAGTCGGGTTTTCTTCTTCAGAGGGTCCATCACTGTCTTGGGTTTGAGCGTCATGTCATTCGCCTTGGGTTTTGCGTCTCATGGCGCCAATAGCCGAGGTATCCACAACGAGAGGCCGGGGATGTAAGTAATGAACGTCTGAAAAAAACATTTCGACAATCCGTTTCGGGACAAGGAAACGGCCAGGTTTACTTCCCCGCGACATACATGCCGGCGGCGGTCATGCCGCCGTCAATGACCAGTTCGGTTCCGGTAACGAAACCGGCGGCGGGCGACAGGAGGTACACCGCGCCGAAGGCGATTTCCTCGGGATTGCCATAGCGTCCCATGGGCGTCCGCTCCTCAATGCGCTTCTTGCGGGCGGGATTACCCGAAGCCCTGGTCATGTCGCTTTCAATCCAGCCCGGAGCGATGTCGTTGATGCGCACGCCCAGCGGCGCCAATTCCATGGCGAGCGGCCTGACAATGCTCTTCATGCCCGACTTGGCGGCGGTGTAGGCGACGCAGTGCTCGACGCCGAAAATGGCCGACAGTGAACAGATGTTGACGATGGATCCTGATTTCCGCTCCGCCATGCGCCCGGCGCTCTCGCGGATGAGGGAAAAGGAAGCCCTGAGATGCACGGTCAGCAACCGCAGAAAATCCTCGTCGGTGGTTTCCAGCGCCGCCTTCATCAGGGTGACGCCGGCGTTGTTCACCAGCCCGTACAATGGGCCGATTTCCTTTTCGATCCGGCCGATCAGGCTGGGGATGCCGGGCAGGTCGGCGACGTCGTTGACGACATATTCGGCGCGGTCGCCGATTTCGGCGCAGGCCGCGGCCAACACGTCCCCGCGGCGTCCGGTGATGACGACGCGCCCGCCGGCGTTCGCCACTTCCACGGCTATGGCCTTGCCGATGCCGGCGCCGCCGCCGGTGATCAACACCAGCTTGTTGTCCAATACGAAGGGATTATTCGGCATGGCGTTCTCCGTGGATGAAAGGATGGGGACGCCGTCTAGGACGCCCCGGTGGCTGGCGGATTGCGCAGGAGCAGCTTGACGGCGAAGCGGATCGACGGAACGACAAGGGTCGAAAGGGCGATAAACATAAGAATGCAGGAAATGGGCCGGGTGAAGAAGATGGCGAGGCTGCCGTTAGACAATACGAGCGAGCGGGTCAGGTTGTTCTCCATGATGTTGCCGAGGATGAGGCCAAGAATGAGCGGTGGAGCGGAGAAGCCGATCTTAATCAGCGCGTAGCCGACGACGCCGGCGACGATCATGAAGTAGATGTCGTCAATGTTGTTGTTGAGGGCGAAAGCTCCAATGAAGCAGAAAATGAAAACGATGGGGAGAAGCGTCGGCATGGGTATGTTCGGGATCTTGGCGAACAACCGCAATCCGGCGTAACCAAGGAAACACATGAAGATATTGGCTATGAACAGGCCGAAGATGATGGTATAGACTTCGATCGTGTGATCGCGGAACAGGAGCGGTCCGGGCACGATGCCGTGCATCATGAAGGCGCCAAGCATCACCGCGGTGCCGGAATCGCCCGGGATGCCCAGGGTCAAGAGCGGAATGAGTGCGCCGCCGGAGACGGCGTTGTTGCCCGACTCGGGGGCGGCGATGCCCTCCGGGACGCCGGTGCCGAACTTTTCCGGGTGCTTGGACCAGCGTTTGGCCTCGTTGTAGGCGACCCAGGAGGCGATGTCGCCGCCGGTGCCGGGAATGGCGCCGATGATCGAGCCAATGATGCTGGAACGGAGCATGGCGCCGGAGATGGCCTTTATGTCTTCCCAGCGCGGAAAGATGCCGGTGATCTTATGCTGGGACGGCGGCGTGACGCCCCGGCCGCTTTCCTCGGCGGTGGTCAGGCCCTGGGCGAAAGCGTACATGCCGATGAGGAGCGGCACCATGGCGATGCCGCCCATGAGATAGATGGTGCCGAAGGTGAAGCGGGGATGACCGGAGAACAGATCCAGCCCCACCGTCGCCAGGAACAGGCCGAAAGCGGCGGAGATCAGGCTTTTCAGGATGGAGTCGGAGGAGACTCGGGCGACGATGGACAGCCCGAACACCGCCAGGGCGAAATACTCGGGCGAGGCGAAGTTGGTGGCGATCTTGGCCAGCAGGGGCGAAGTCCATAACAGGAGAAAGGCGCTGAACAATCCGCCCACCGTCGAGGCCAGCGTGGAAATGCTCAGCGCCCGGCCGGCTTCGCCCCGCTTGGCCATCGGGTAGCCGTCGAGACAGGTGGCGGCGGAATTGGCGGTGCCGGGGGTGTTGATGAGAATGGCGGTGATGGAGCCGCCGTAGATGGCGCCGCAGAAAACGCCCAGCAACATGAAGAAACCGCCGGTACCGGCGATGGTGAAGGTGAAGGGAAGGACGATGGTTAGTCCCATCACCGACGACAGTCCGGGCATGGCGCCCACCGCGATGCCGACGAAGGTGCCGAAGAAGGCGTAAAAAAGATTGCTCCATTCCAGGGCCGCCCAGAAAGCGAGGGAGATATGAGTGTCCATGGTTTTGCCTTGTCGGATTTTGTTAAGGCATCATGATGCCGAGGATTTTCGCAAATATGACCCAGATTAGAAGCGGCACGCCGGCGGTGAGGGCGGCGATCATCCACAGCCGCCTCTCCCCCAACAGTCGCATGCAGCAGGGAATGAGAACCACCGACGCGGCGGTGAAGTTGAAGTAATGCAGCAGCAGACTGAAGACAAGAAAAATGGCGCACAACCCATAGACATGCAACATGCCGCGCGACTTGAAATTAAAGGGGCCGGGTTCGGGTATGAAGGCGGTTCCTTTCGCCTCGGCCCGCCGCTTGGCCTGGATGCGCTTGAACACCGTGTCGGCCAGCAGGGCGGCGGACAGGGCGAGGATGATCCAGCCAAGGAACGATGGCCAGTAGGCGGCGTCGGCTCCCGGACCTTCGGACCGCGGAAAGGTGGCGCTTTC
>JAISYD010000083.1 GCA_031270145.1 Planctomycetota bacterium | reverse complement strand
CGAAGGCGGCGGTGGGGCCTTGATAGGTCAGCCTCAGCGTCCTCCCGTTGTCCAGGATGTCGATCCGGGTGGTGGTTCCGGTGGCCGGGTTGTACAGGGTGCCGCCGACTAGGCCGGCTATGTCCAGATCGGCGAGTTTCCAGTCTCCGGTGACCGAATCCTCGAAGCTGAAATATTCGGCCCGCACCGTGGCTCCGGTTCCGTCAATCAAGCTTATCGCGCCGCTCCGGAAAAATGCCCGCCCGGCGTCCCGGCCGGAAAGGGCCAGGGTGAGATTGGCGCCTTCGAAGGTTACCCCGATATTCCCGGCGGACGAGGCGAGGCCGAAGTCGGCGGCCAGGATGGCGTTGCCGCCGCCGGCGAAAGCGACGGTTCCGCCTCCGGCGGCGTCGATGACGTTCTCCCCGCCCCAGACGAATTCGCCGGCGCCGTTGACGGCGAGGGCGAAGGCTCCGCTTCCGGCAAGCTCCACCTTGATTGGATCGTCCAGGGCGACCAGGCCGCCGGCCTCCGCGTCGACGGTGAGGTTGACATCGCGATCGGCGGTTTCAATCCAGATGCCGTTGGCTTCGCCGTTCACGGTGTTGCCCGAAAAGCGGGTGACTCCGCCCGCCCCGGCCAGGAGTTTCAGTTCATAGCCGGCGGCGTTGGCGGCGGAGGCGATGTACAAGGCGCCGCCTTTTCCGTCGCCGGTTCCGCTGTATACGCGGTTGTCGAGGAATTGGCTGTTGACGATTTCGGTGGAGGTTATGGCTTTGGCGGCAAGGTTGATCGCCCCGCCCGCCGCCTCGGCTTTTTCCGCTCCGGCGTAATTGCCGAGGAAGACGCTCTCGGCTATCCGATCGAGTTTTCCTCCGACATTGAGGGCGCCGCCCAGGGAATCGCCTTCGGCGTTGTCGCCGGTGTCGTTGTAGGCCCGGTTGTAGGCGAAGAGGCTGTTTTCAACGCCTCCGACGCCGGAACCGGAACTGACGGCCCCGCCGGCGGCTCCGCCGTCGTCGCCGTGGACGGCCAGGGTACGAACTTCGTTGCCGACGAACACGCCGCCGGTTATCGATCCGATCCCGCTTCCGCCCTCGGCGAACACCCCGCCGCCCATCGCCTCGTGATCGCTTTCGACGAGGTTGTTGTGGAATATGGAATCGCTCAGGCTCCCCAATTCGCGCGCGAACAGGCCGCCGCCGAAGCCGTGGTGGCCGCGATTGAGGTTTTCCGCGAAAAGCGAGGACCTCACGGTTTCGATATCGGCCCAGCCGGCGGCTCCGGCTCCGATGTCCCGGGAGCCGACGCTCCCCTCCATGTCGGCGAGAATCCGGTTGCCGATAAAGACGGAGCCGGTTATCGAATCCAAGGTTTCAAAATAGGAGGAAAATCCCCCCTCGCCGTTCCCCCCGCGCCCGTTGGGAACCCAGGCATAGATGGTCCCGGGGTAATGGCGGTTGGTGAAGAAAAGCGAGTTGCCGACCACATGGGCGTCTCCGGCGACGTTGACCACGTTGTCGATGAAGGCGACGTTTTCCACCGTTCCCATGCCGGAACTGGCAAGCGACGTGTCCCGGGCCAGGTTGCTGCCCGCCAGGCCGGTGTAAACCACCGAGGCCCCGGTTGCCCCAATCGGCCGGCCGGCGATATTGGCCTCGGTTCCCGAAAAAGTGAGGTTTTTCAGGGAAAATCCCCCGGTCGGGGCCGAAATACCCCCCTTGCCGCCGTTGTCCAGGTTGTCCCGGTCGTAATAGGCGGCTGCGGTTCGGGAGCTTATCACATCGGCGGCCTGGTAATAGTTCGCCCTGCCGGCGGTCGTGTCTATTTTCTGAATGGTAACCGGGGCGGGACGGTCGGCGGTTGCGGCGGAGACGATGGCGTTGAAATCGGGATTGCCCCCGTATATTGCATTGGCGCCCCAAAGGGCGTGACCGGAGGTCAGTATCACCAGCCTTTCATCCGCCGCCAGGTTGGTGTCCAAAACCAGGCCCGATCGGTATCCCTGGGGATCGCTGTTGTAAATCCGGCTGTTCGGCAAATCCGCTTTCAACTTGGCGACTAGGCCGGACAGGTTCCCCGCCAGCGCCTCTTGGCCGGGATCGCCGGTCATCGCCGCCGCCCCGGCGGCGATGCTAGTGCCCAGATCGGGTCCCCCGCTTCCCCGCAGGGTCACGTCTTGGTTGGTCACCACCACCGCCAAACCGTTCAGATCAATCGCCGCTCCGGCCCCGACTTCAACCACGCTTCCGGCGGCGGCTTGATTCAGGGCGTCCTTCAGGCTTTGGCCGCTGTCCGCCGCTCCCGCCCGGCCAGGCGGGAAGCAGCCGGCCAGCAGGATCAAGGCAACCCCCGGGGCGAACCAGAATCTTTCGGGAGATCCGGTCCCGCCCGGCGCTTTCCCAATTTTCATTTTCCTCCTCCGCAACCGATCCCATTTTTTTTCAAGCAAAACCAGGAGTTTCAAAAAAACCGCTTTCGGCGGGCAAGTTCCCCGTCCGGACGGGGCGTCCCGCCGGACAGGCAATGGTAAATAATCGCCGATGGCGGAAACGTCCGCCATCGGCCCGGCGGCCTGGGGTTGGAGCCGCCGTAAAGGTTTTCAAATCGGTTTCCGGCTTGGGGTTCCGGTGTTATGGACGAGCCTTTATCGGTTTTCAGGGCCGGGTTATCGTTACCGTTCCCCCGGGTCGCACCGCCATGTGCGCCGCTTCCGGATTTCCGCCCGGCGGTTCGGAGAGCGTCACCACATCCAGTCCCTGGCTGAATTCGTCGCCGGCGTGCCGGCGGATGAAAGCCTCGGCCTCCTCCCGGGAAAGT
>JAISYD010000065.1 GCA_031270145.1 Planctomycetota bacterium | reverse complement strand
CCGCGCCGCTTGAGGAAATCCTGGCGCATGGAGAAGGCCGCCTCCCGCTCCGGCGCCGGCCGGCGCGCCAGCAGCGCCCGGGCCAGGGAGGGCGGCAAGCGAAGCAAGAGTCCCAGCCTCGCCACCTGAAAGCCGGGCAGATCCACCGGCGCCAAGGATAGCGCCCGCATGACCTGAAACCCCTCGCGCATGGCCCGGACGGCGAGCTTGCCGCAATCGGGCTGCCGCAAAATGCCGGCGCTGGACCAGCCGGTCAAGGCGTTCAGGGCGTTAAAGCCGGCGTTAAGCATCAATTTCGACCATTTCAGGCGCTCGGCCGCCCGGGGCCCGGCAAACCAGTGGGACTCCATGCCGGTGGCGGTCATGGCGCCTTGCCAGGCTTCCCGGGCCAACTCCGCGTCGCCCTGGTACATTGCGGCGGCCAGCCCGCCTCGATCATCGGGCCAGGAAACCACGCCGGGGGCCAAGGTTTCCAGCCCCGCGCACAGGACGGCCGCGATCACGCTGTGGCGGGGAAAGGACTTGGCAATCGCCGCCTCGCTCAGGACGCCGTTCCCAATGGCGGCGATGGCGGCGTCGGCGGGTATTTTACCCGCCAGGGCGGCGAGGGCGGCCGGGAGGGAGAAGCTCTTGACCGCTAGAATCACCAGGGCCGGGCGCGGCGGCAAAGCCGCCGCCGTCTCGGCATAAACAAGGGCGCCGGCGCTTTGCCGCCAGGCTGAACCGGCTTGCAACCGGAAGCCGCCCCGCAACCGCCCGCTTCGCCCCGGCCGCGAAAGCAACCCGGTCGGCTGGCGGCCGAAGGACAAAAGGGAAGCCAGGGCGCCGCCAACCGCGCCCGGCCCGACCAGCCAAGTCGGCCGGGTCGGAGCGGGATTCCCGGACGCCTCCCGCGCCGCCGCCTGCCGGGCGAGAAAACCAGCGGTTGCGGCTGGGTTTTCAAAAATCAGGCTATGGGCGGCATCCGGCAGGGCTTCCACCTGGATGCCGGCCCGGCGGCAGAGGGCCGCGACCGCTTGGTTGTCGATTATGCGATCCCGCCCGGCCAATAGACACAGGGCTGGCGGCAACCGGCGCTTGCCGGCGGTTTCCCGGACAAAGCGGCGCATCTTGAGCGTTTCCAGGCAAAAGGAAGCGTCCACCCGCCGCGTCCGCTCCGCATCCGTCCTGATAAATTCGCGCCATTCGGGTCGGGAGGTAAAATCCTCCGGGCGGAAGACCGGGTTGAGCAGGATGTCCCGCCGGCCGGCCAGAATGGCCCCGGCCGCCAACAATCGACTAGCCGGCGCGAGGTCGCGCCGGGAAAAAATGCCGGGAGCCAGCAAGGCCAGGGAATCGAAAAGCCAGCCCCGCCGCAAGGCGGCGTAAAGGGCGGCCAGGCCGCCCCAGGACATGCCGGCCAGGTGAAGGCGGCCGTGGCTTTCCCGCAATTCCGAGGCTAGCCCGGAGATCCGCTCCAACAAATCGCGGTAGCCGCCAAGATGTCCGCGTCGGCCAGGGCTTTGTCCCCAACCTGGCTGATCGGGGGCGAACACCGCCCAGCCATCGGCGGTCAGGCGAGGGGCGAGGTCGGCGAACCAACCGGAGTGGCTTTCCATGCCGTGCAGGAGCAGAAAGGCGCCCCTGATTCGGCCGCCCTCCGGCCGCCATTCGCGGACAAAAAACCCGTCCAGACGCGGCTGGAGCGGTTCAGGGCTGGAGGAGGAAGCTGGGAGTTCCGGCATTGCCGGCGTTCCATCCGAAAAAGGCGTCGATGCATTCGCGGTAACAGTCGATCAGTTCCCGGGCCACCAAGTCGCTGGAAAATTCCTTCTCGATTTTCTCCCTGGCCCGCTTCGCCATTTCCAGCCGTTGGGCCGGGTTGTTCACCAGGACCCAGATGGCCTCGGCCAGGGCTTCCGGGTCGGCGGCGGGGACCATGATCCCGGTCACGCCGTCGTCGATGAGATCGTAAAGGCCGCCCACCCCGGTCGCCACCACCGGCACGCCGGTGGCCATGGCCTGCATCACCGACACGCCCAGACCCTCCTGGAACGAGGGTTCGACCAGAATGTCCAGTTGCGACAACTGGCCCGACACGGTTTGCGGGGTGAAGGTGACCCGTTGGCCGACCTTGAGCTCGTCCGCCAAATTGCGCAGGGCCAGGCGATCCGGACCATCCCCCAAAACCAGGAATTCGGCATCCAGCCCCCTTCCCAGCAGGATTTTCACCGCCTGGAGAAACACCCGCTGGCCCTTCCGTTCCGCCAAATGCCCAAGCGTGCCGATGACCGGCGCCTGGCGGGAAGCGTCTGGCCGCTCATCCTCGGCGAAGCGTGGCCGGGGGATGCGATTCAGATCAAGCCCGTTCCGGACGACCCGTATCCGGGCTCTAGCGATGCCGGCCACATTCACCAACCGCTCCATGATGGCGCCGGACACCGCCAGCAGCAGTTGGCCCCGGAAATTGGCGGCCTTGCGGATTTCCTCCTCTTCCAGGCGGTTGGCGGTGACCACGAGCGGCGCCGACAACTGCCTGGCCAGCCGCCAGCCACGGCGCGCCAAATCCGGGGAAAGGGCGTGAATCAAGGAAACGCCGCCGGCCGCCGCCGCGCGCCGGGCCGATCCGCCGATGAGCGCCTGCCCGAAATGCGGGAAAATCCGGACCTGGCAGCCGGCGTTGGTGAAATCCAGGCTGTTTTCCCCGTCCCGCAGGGCGAATATTTCCAGCGCCGCCCCGGCGCGGCACATGCCGGCGGCAAGGTGCAGGCTGGCCACCGCCAACCCGGAATGGTTGGGAGACTCCAGCAGCCACAGCGGCCGGATTGGGCGTTTATCCTTATCCATGCCGGTTGCCCCCCCGGCCTAGAGGATGCGCGGCCAGCGCCGGCTGGAGCGGCAATTTCCCGCCGCCCGACTTTTTTGCGGCGGCGTGGCGCTTCGGGGCGGCGGCGGGCCCCGGCGACGTACCGGACGGCGTCCGCCGCCGGCCTGGCCTCGCCGCGCCCATCCGCTTGGAGCCGGAGGATTTTCGCCAATCGTCCAGCACCACTCCGCCCTTGCCGCCTCTTTTCCCCGAGCCGGCCGCCGCCAAGGCCGGATCGGGTTTGCCGGTCCGGGGCGCCGGCCGCGTCCGCCGGAAGGTTTTTTCCCGGCCGGATCCAGCCCGGGAGCGGCCGAAGGCGTTTTCCGGGGCGGGCGGCATTTCCAGGCGTCCCATATCCTTCTTGAGCAAGGCGAGTTCGCCCGGGGTGAGCGCCCGGGTGGCGCCACGCTTCAAACCCAGCAGGGTGAGCGGCCCCACTTGGGTGCGCAACAGCCGCTTCACCTCGTGGCCCAGAGCCGCGAAAATGCGCCGCACCTCGCGATTGACGCCTTCGGCCACCGTGACCATGACGATGCTGTTTTCATTGTCGTAGCGCAGCAATTCGGCCCGGGACGGCCTGACCAGGGCGGGACCGAGGCGCAGACCCTTTTCAGCCAATTCCCGCAGGATCGACTCCTCGATCCTCCCCTCAATGGTCACCCGGTAGGTTTTTGTCACCCCCCGCGAGGGATGGGTGAGGTGATAAGCCAGGGGGCCGTCGTTGGTGAGGATCAGCAACCCCTCGGAATCCTTGTCCAGCCGTCCCACCGGATAAACCCGCCCCGGGAGGGCCGGGAGGCAGTCCATGACCGTCTTCCGGCCCAAATCGTCCGAAGCGGTGGTGGTCACCCCCTTGGCCTTGTGGTGCAGATAATAGGCCGGGCGCTCCATCCTGAGCTTCTTGCCGTCAACCTTCACCCGATCCAGGTTGGGGCGGATGCGGATGCCCGGTTCCCGCGCCACCGCGCCATTCACCTCCACCAGGCCCATGGCGATCAACTCCTCGCATTTGCGGCGCGAGGCGACGCCGCAACGAGCCATATACTTGTGCAGACGCTCTTCCATTTCCATGCGGTCCGTCGTCCTTCCGGAATCGGCGCGGATCAGTCCCGCGCCAGGATGCGGATCACCTCGCCCACATAGAGCGTGTGGTAGTCCTTTTGCGGATAACAGTCGCGTTCCGGCCGGGGATCGATGAAAAATTCGCCTTTATAGGGCTGGGCGTACAGTTTGCGGCAAATGACGGCCAGCTTGGCCTCGGCGAAATAGGGGGCCTGATCGGAAAAATCGACCGCGAGGCCGCTTTTGCCGATTTTATCCTCGTCCCGGCCCGAGACCGAGCCGAAGTAGTCGAGCGTTTCGCGCCGCTCCGGGCCCAGGAAGTTAAGGGAAAAAACCGGCGCCGCGTCGACGAACTCCTTGGTGAAGCGCTGGGGTCGGATGACCATGAAGGCGGCGTTCCGGCGCCACATGACGCCGAAGCCGCCCCAGGCGGCGGTCATGGCGTTGACCGCGCCGTCCCGCGCGGCGGCAATCAGCATCCACTCCTTCCCAATCCGCTCGAAGGGGTTGATCGTGAAATCGGTTGGCTGAATTTCCCTAAAGGCGGTCATTTCCGGTCTCCTCCACGCGAAAAATGCTGTCCCGCCGCGTCCTGCCGTTTCCCTCTCTCTCTTTTCAAAGCGGGTCCCGCGGAAACGGGCGCCGGCGCGGCAATGCCATTAGGATACCCGCGCCTCCCGCCGCCGTCAATGCCGGATTCCCGGCGGCGGAACCGCGCCCGCCTTCCTTGTTTGCGGTTGACCAAGCCGGCAATCCCGTGAGTTCGGCCCAAAGGGAGGCGTTTTCACCGCCGCGGCGGCCGGTCCCGGCTTGCGGCGGAACGGCTTCCCTTTTCACCTGGAAAGCCGGCCAGCACAACCGTCGCCGACGGGGCAATGGCCACAGGCGGGGTTCCTCGCCCGGCAGACTTCCCGGCCGTGGTGGATGGCCCGGTGGCTGAAATCGCCCCAAAGCCCGGGCGGGAGGAGTCGGGCGATGACCGCTTCTATTTTGTCCGGATCGTCCAGATCATGCAGTCCGAAACGGCGGGTGACCCGGCAAAAATGCGTGTCGCACATGATGCCGGGTCGGCCGTAGGCGTTCAGGATCACGCAATTGGCGGTTTTCCGCCCCACGCCGGGAAGCAGGACCAATTGTTCGATTTGATTGGGAATCGCGCCGCCGTACCGGTCGCGGATGATCCGGGCGGCGGCCGCGATATTCGCCGCCTTGCGGCGGAACAGCCCAAGGGAATGGATGAACGGCTCGATTTCCTCCGCATCGGCCTTGGCGAAGGCATCAATATCGGGGAAGCGTTTGAACAGGGCCGGGGTGGCGAGGTTCACCTTGCGATCTGTACACTGGGCCGAAAGCATGGTGGCCACCAGGCACTGGAGCGGATCCTCGAAATCCAGCGAACAGCCGATGTCCGGGTAGGCCCGGGCCAGCCGCCCGGCGAAATCGCGCGCCCTCCGCCCGGAGCCGGTTTGGGACGAATCCACTCGGGTCTCCTCCTCAAACCGTCTGCACCATCACCAGGTCAATGAAATCGTCGGGATTTATCTGATCCACCGACGCCACCAGGAAGCGCCGCTCCTCCAGCAACTGTATCGCCTCCGACACCACCTGGGACAAATCCTCCGGGCTGAAATTCTCAAACACCACGGTGAGCTTCTCGATGCGCTCCAGCCGCTCCGCCATGGCGTCGAGTTTAACCCTCAAGGCCAGGTACAGGGTGAGTTCGGCCTTGAAGCGGGGCAACTCCTCCTTGACGGACAGCATCGTCGCCTCATAGGCGAAGCGATCCTGCTGGCTGTTGATCTTGTCCGCCAACTCCTCCGCCTCCTCCGGGCCGGGGAGAAAGTCCCCGGGAGCGCCGGAGGCCGCCTCGGCGATGCGCTTCTCCAAGTCGGCGACGCGGCGCTCCAGCTTGCCCCGGCGGTCGAAAAGCCGGCTGTGGCGCCCCCAGCGCAGCGGCATCACCAAATGGTTCCACCACTTGAGCCTGGCGAGGACCAGGGGCGCGGAATCGGGGGGGAAGACGCCGGCGCGGATGCTGTCGGCCTTCTGATCCACCTGCTCGGTGGAACGGATAATCACCCCCCAGGCGGTCCATAAAAGAAGCACGCCGAACAGGACGAAGGTGGCCTTGGCCAGTTGCGGCTTGCCGAAAACGAAGAGGGCGGCGGCGGCGAGGAAAGTCACCGCCAGGCCGGCGAAGGAGGTGGCGGACGCCTCGCTTTCTCCTCCCCGGGCCCGCAAATCGTCGGCGGTCCGCAGGCAAAAGAATTCAAAAAGGTTGGCGGCGCCCATGACGTCGGCGCGCGCTTCGATGTTGGAGGAATCCGCCATGTCCGTCTCCGGATAGCTTAGCGCCGCACTTCGCACAGCCGCATGGGATCGTGCCTGGGCGCCACTATCGTCCGCATGCCGCAGTCCGCCGCCCGCCCGGCGGTCAGGCCGGTGAAACAGCCGTAGGCCAGTTCCGGACGATTGTTCTCCTCGGACAGATGGGACAGCACCACCCGCCGCAGCCTCCCACCCGGCAAGCCCCGCACCAGTTCCGCCGCCTCGGCGTTGGCGAGATGCCCTCCGGCGCCCCGGATGCGGTTTTTCAGGGCCTGGCCGTATCTCTGGTTGGCGGCGAGAAGCTTCGGATCATAGTTGCTTTCGAGGAACACCAGGTCCAGCCCATCCAGGATGTCCGGCAAGCCGGCGAAGGGATGCCCCAGGTCGGTGAAAATTCCGCAGCGGCTGGCGCCGTACTCGGCGGTGAGCATCACCGGCTCCAGCCCGTCGTGCGGCGTGGCGACGAAGTCGAACCTGAAGCCGGCGGCGGTTAGGCCCGAACCCGGGATTATGGCCTCCGCCTTCACCTTGCCTAGGCGTTCGGCGGCGGCCTCGCGGGTCCCCCGGGTCATCCACAGCTTCCAGCCATGCCGGCGGTGAAGCGTCCCGGCCCCGGAAACATGATCGTGGTGGTTGTGGGTGACGATGATGCCGCGCACCAGGCCGGGATCGCCCCCGGCGGCCCGGAGGTTGGCCAGCAGCCGCTTACCCGACAAGCCGGCGTCGACCAACACCGCGCCCTCCGGCGATTGCAGGTAATAGGAGTTTCCGGACGATCCGCTGGCCAACGAGGCCACAAACATGGACATAGCTTTCACCTCGCCGCTGTTTCCAGATCCAACTCGTCGCGGACGCCGGTCGCGAACAAGGCGTGCGCCCGGGCCGCCACCATCACCGCGTTATCGGTGCAGAGGGCCAATGGCGGGATGGCCAGGCGGATTTCCCGTTCCGCCGCCGCCCCGGCCAGCTCTTCCCGCAGCCGGGAATTGGCCGCCACTCCGCCGCCCACGGCCAGCCAGCCGGCATGATTCCTCTCCGCCGCCGCCAGGGCGCGGGAAACCAGGGCGTGGACAACCGCCTCCTGGAAGGAGGCGGCCGCGTCCGCCACCCCCTGACCATCCAGGAGAAGCGGTCCTCGGCGCCCGGCTTGGCCCCGGGCAATCCGCATAACCGCCGTCTTCAGCCCGCTAAAGGAGAAATTCACCCCGTCCGGGGGCAAGCCGGCGTCGCGCCAGGGAAAGGCCCGGGGATTGCCGCTCCGCGCCGCTTCTTGAATTCGCGGCCCGCCGGGGAACCCGAGTCCCAGCAGCTTGGCCGCCTTGTCGAAGGCCTCGCCCGCCGCATCGTCCAGGGTGGACGCCAAGGGCGTCATGCCGCCCCGTCCAGCCTCGTTTCCCGTCGCCAGGTAAAGGTTGCTGTGGCCGCCCGAGGCCACCAGGGCGACATAGGGGGCGGCCAGTTCCGGACAGGCGAGGCCGGCGGCGGCGACATGGGCCTCCAGGTGATCGACCCCGATCAGCGGCTTCCGCCAAGCCAGGGCCAGGGCCTTGGCCGCCGACACGCCCACCAGGAGCGCCCCGATCAATCCCGGCCGGTGGCTGACCGCCAGCGCCGACAGTCCCTCGGGCTTGACGTCGGCGTCCCGGAGCAATTGGTCGACGCCGGGCAGCAAACATTCCATATGCGCCCGGCAGGCCACCTCCGGCACCACGCCGCCGTAGGCCCGGTGCAAATCCACCTGGCTGGCGACAAATTGGGCCAGAATTTCCCGACCGTTCCTGAGGATGGCTCCGGCGGTTTCGTCGCAGGACGATTCTATGGCCAGGATCAGGGAGTCGGCCATTCAGTCCATCCTCACAATCCGCGACGGGGTCAGGATCAAATCCATCGGGACGTCGCCTTCTCCGGCGGGGATATGGGGAAAAATTTGGAAATCATAGGCCACCCCCGCCTTCATCAATCCGCAGCGGCGGAATAAGGCGTCGTAACAGCCGGCGCCCCGGCCCAGCCGCGCCAGCGTCCCGGCGGCAAAAGCCCGGCCCGGCGCCAACGCCGCCTCCGCCGCCTCGGGCGGCATTTCCGGCAAACCGGGGATGGGTTCCCGGACGCCGCCTCGGCCGGCGGCCAGATCGTGGTCCAGATCCCGCACCCGGCGGAAAAACATCGGCCCGCCCCTAAGCCAAACCGGCAGGCCGAGAATGCCGCCTTCGGCCAGCCAGCTCCGGAAAAAGGGAAATAGATCCGGCTCGTCCGGCAGGGGGGCGAAGGCGAGGACGGACTTGAGGCGCCGCCCGGCCAGCCATTCGCCCAACCGCGCCGCCAAGGCGGCGTCCAAGCCGGCCCGCGTTTCCGGCGGAATCAGCTTGAACAAGCCGCCGATGGCCAGCCGCCAAGCTTTTTTTTTCGCCGCCGGATCCGGCCCGGCGTCATTCCCCGGCGACATGCACCAGGCTTTCCACCCGGCGGCCGGCGAGCAGCTCCCGGCCCTTTAGGAAGTCCAGCTCAATGATGAAGCCAAGGCCCACCACTTCGCCCCCCAATCGTTCCACCAATTTCGCCATGCTGTCGGCGGTGCCGCCGGTGGCCAGGAGATCGTCGATCAAGAGCGCCTTCTCGCCCGGCTTCACCGCATCCTCGTGGATGCATAGGGTGGCGGAGCCATATTCGAGATCATAGGATTGCCGCAGGGTTTTCCAGGGCAGTTTCCCGGGTTTCCGAATCGGCGCCATGCCCCAGCCGAGCTTGTAGGCGAGAGCGGCGGCGAACATGAAGCCCCGGGCCTCGGCGGCGCACACCTTTTTGGCGCCGGAGTCGGAAAAGCGATCCGCGAGCCAGTCGACGGCGTAGGCAAAGGCGGCCGGATCCTCCAGGACCGGGGTGATGTCCTTGAAGACGATCCCCGGCTTGGGAAAATCGGGAATGGAACGGATGCGGCTGGCTAAATCCATTCTTCACCTCCTGCCGCGGAACCCGGGGGAACCGCGAGCTTGTCCAAGGGCTCCGGGCGGCGGCGCCCGAACGGTATAAGTTGAATTATAGGGAAAGGCGGGAAGCGCTCCAGATTTATTTTGCCGGACGGGCGAACCTCCTTCCCCGCCCGCGGGCGGGGAAGGAAAGGTTCTCAACCGCCGATATCAATCGCCACCCGCATGACCCGGGTCGGATTCTCGTCGATATACCGGTAGGCGTCGGCCATTTTTTCCAGGGGGAAACGGACGGTGACCATGTCCCGGGCGAGGATCTTCCCGCTGGCCATGAAATCGATCGCCGCCGTTGTGCTTTCGCGCACCGTGCCCATCACGGTGTATATGGTGATTTCCCGGCGCTGGAAGCTTGGTATTTCTAGGCTGACCGGGGCCTTGAAGTTGGCGACAATCACCACCCGCGAGGCGTTGGGCGCCAGGGCTAGAGCTTGCTTGAGGGTGGCGTCCGCCCCGGCGCAGTCGAAGATCGCGTCCGGCGGGGCGTCGCCGAACCGGCGGCGCGTCTCGACGCCGAGATCGCTTATGCCGCTGTTCACGGCGTCCAGTCCGTTGTCGCGGGCGATGGACAGTTTTTCCTCCGCCACATCCGCCACCAATACGGCGGCGGCCCCCATGGCCTTACAGGCCTGGGCGGTGAGATTGCCGATGATGCCGGCCCCGATCACCAGCGCCCGCTCGCCCGGCCGGAAGGCTCCGGTCTGGGCGGAGTTCACTCCCACCGACACGGGCTCGGCCAACATGCCCTGATCCCGGGTCAGGCTTGGCGGCAGCTTGACCGCGTTCCAGGCGGGGCAAAGGAAATACTCGCTGAACAGCCCGGAGACGTGGATGCCTATCAGTCCCCTCAGGTTTTCGCAGACATTGTGCCGCCCCTTGCGGCAGGCCCGGCACTTGCCGCAGGCGAGCTGTTGCTGAATGCAGACCTGGTCGCCCGGCGCCAGCCCTGATACGCCCGGCCCGACGGCGTGGACGACTCCGGTCCCCTCGTGGCCCTGGATTATGGGGAACTTGACGTATTTGTGCTTGCCGTGGTAAATTTGCACATCGCTGGCGCAAATGCCCACGGCCAGCATCCGCACCGCCACCTCGCCCCGGCCGGGCGCCGGGATCGGCGCCTCGACGATTTCAAGCTGCCCGGCCCCCACGGTCCGCATCGCTTTCATGCCGCTTCCTCTTTGAAGGGGAAATCAGTCCACCTCGAAATCGCTTTCCAGCATCAGGCCCAATTGATCGATGGCGCTCCTGGCGTCCGGCCCCTTCGCCTTGATCTCCAGTTTCACCCCGGAGGCGGCGGCCAGCATCATGATGTCGAGGATGTTTTTGGCGTTGGCCGGCGGCTCGCCGCTCTTAAGGATCTGGATGTCGCTGGCGAAGGTCTGGCTGAGCGAGGCGATTTTTGCCGCCGGGCGCGCGTGGATGCCGAACTTGTGCTTGATGATCACGGTCTTGTGGATCGTCTCGGTCATGGGCGGCCTTTTCAAAGGATCCCCTTTACAAGCCGGCGCCGCGCAATTTTGTGAAGATGTCCATCAACGCCTTGGCGGTTTTGGCCGGATCGTGGCGGATCGGATTGTCGATGTTGACGACATCCCTAAGCGCCGCCTCCACGCCGAAGCTTTGGATTTCCCGCGCGTCGCAGTCGGTAGGGCTCACGCCCTTTTCCGCCATGGCCGCCAGTCGATCCGGGCCGGGCGGACGGTTGTTCACTAACGCCAAGTCTATTCTAAGGCCGGGCGCGTGTTTTTTCAACATGTTGATGTGATCGCCGGCGCTGAAGCCCTGGGTCTCCCCCACCTGGCCGGCGGTGTTGACGATGTAGACCACCTTGGCCGGCGACCGGTTGATGGCCTCGATCATCCGCTTGTCCAACAGGTTCGGCAGGATCGAGGTGAAGAGGCTGCCCGGCCCCAGGGTGATCAGGTCCGCCCCCGCCACCGCCGCCAGGACATCGAGCGACAACTCGCCCGGGGCGGGCCTTAGCTCCATCGACTCGATGGGTTTGCCGCACTTGGCGATTACCTTTTGCCCGGTGGTCTTGCTGCCGTCCGGATGGTTGGCCACCAGGCTTATCTTGTCCAGGGTGGCCGGAAGCACCTGACCCCGCACCGCCAGGATGCGGTTCATCTCGCGGATGGCTTCGCCGAAATCCCCCAGGATAATGGCCAGCGCGGCGATGAAGAGGTTGCCGAAGGAGTGGCCGGCGAATTCCCCCTCCGGGAAGCGGTATTGCAGGAGCTTGGCCATGGCCGGGGTGGTGTCGGAAAGGGCGACTAGGCAGTTGCGGATGTCGCCCGGCGGCAGCATGTCGAAGTCGTGCCGGAGCCGGCCGGAACTGCCGCCGTCGTCCGCCACCGAGACGATGGCGGTGATGCGGCGGGAATATTCGCGCAGGCCCGACAGCAGGGTGCTTAGGCCCGTCCCGCCCCCGAGGCAGACAAACTTGGGCCCCTGCTCCAGGCGATCGAACTGGTCGGCGATCTCGCCTAGATCCCGGGTCTCGTCGGCCCGGCGGAGCATTTTTTCGATGCGACGGATCAGCCGGTAGATGCCGATGAACACCGCCGCCATGCCGATGGCCAGCAGGATGGCGGCCGAGCCGTAGCTGTCCATGCCGAAAGGCTGGCTTTCGGGGAAAAAGACCCCGAGGGTGAGGAACATGGCGCCGATAAAGAGAATGAAGAGGCCAAAAGTGATGAGGAACACCCAGCGCTTGATGTGTATCCCCAGCCGGAGCCAGCGCCAATTGGCCATGGGTGCGTTTCCTTTGCCCGGCCGGGTCCCCCCGGCGGGGGCGGAGGACGGGCTATTCCTCGTTGTCCGCGTCCTCGAAGAAATCGGCCATTTGGACCGGATTGGCCGCCTTGAGCAGGCAGTTCCTGAATTCCCGGTCGCGAAACTTGCGGCTGATGTAGGCCAGAGCCTCGAGGTGGCGGTTGCCGCATTCTCGGTTGGAGAGGAGCATGATGAAAAGGTGCACCGGCTGCCCGTCCGGCGAGACGAAATCTATTCCCTCGCGGCTGCGGCCGAAAACCCCCACCAGCCCCCGCACCCCCGGGTGCTTGGCATGGGGTATGGCCATGCCAAGCCCCTGGCCGAGGGCGGTGCTCTGGATGTCCTCCCGATGAAACAGGGCGGCGAGCACGCCGTCCCGGAGATCGGGGTTGATGATGCCGTTGGCGAATAGGGGTTCCGCCAACTCGCCTATGGCCTCGGCCTTGGTGACGGCGGAAAGATCGCCAAGCAGGTGTTCGGGCGCCAGAAAATCCTTGAAAAGCATCTGCTATCCTCGCGGTTCCGGCCTATTTCCCTTGGGGTTTGGCGCGGCGACGGACGGAATCGCGCTCTTTCCCCTTGCGAAGCTGCCTTTCCGCCTTGCCGACGGCCACGTCGACCGCCGCCTGGACGGTTTCCCCGGAGACGGCGATGACCTGCGAGTCGTGGTTTTCGACGCGGAGGATCAATTCGCAGCTCACGCCCCTCTCCTCCGCCTTGATGACCGCCTCCAGGCTTTGGGTTTTGGGATTGAACCTATCCAGGCGGGAGAGTTTTTCCTTGATGGCGTCGCGGAGATCCTGGGCGATGTCGATTTTCTTGGCGGTGATCTGAATGTTCATCCGGGTTCCTTCCTGTTGTCGCCTGGTTCGCAATGGATCGGGGATCGCCAAGCCCCCTGGCGGCGACCGGCCTAAACTATTTCCAACTCCACCACCTGCCGCATCCCCATGATGTCGACCAGCCAAATGAGGTCGGTGGTCATCCGCACGATGATCTTTTTTTTCCGCCGGATCGCCTTCAGCGTCAGGCTGCCGAAGGCCCCGAAAAAAGCCGACGACACGAAATTCACCTCCGACAAATCCACCTTCAGGCATTTCCGGCGCATGGCCAGCAACTTGGCGCAGGCGGCCTCGAATTCGTCGAGATACTCCCAATACATGTCGCCTTTCGCCCTGACAACCCCATTCTTCAGGGTGAACAAGCCGTCTTCGTCTTTGCCGTCCATACCGTTTCCGGCGTTCCTTTTAGCCATCGTCGTTTTCCAATTCGCCTATGGCGTAACGCATAATACTGTTTTTATCGGCCATTGTCCAGTCAGAAGCGGGACGCCAGGCAAAATAAGGGCGGCCGCCAGGGGAATCTCAGCTTGAATAGACCCAATAGCCCGGCTGAGAGCCCCGGCGTTGGTGGAGGCGCCATATTTCGCCAATCCACAGTACCGGCGAGGTCAGGACGGCGATTTTCAGCCATTCGCCTGGCGACAGGGGGACGACCCGGAACATTTCGCCGCCAAACTGCACCAGCAATATCTGCCCCAGGACGATGACCGCCAACATGGCGGCAAAGACCCGGCTGGCCCCGAGATTGGCCAAGGCGGAGCGGGTGGAGCCGAACACTCTGGCATTGAACATGTTCCAGAATTGCAAGGCGACGAAGGCGGTGAAAAAGATGGTCAGGTTGCGCCGGCCGGCCGGAGTCCCCTGGTCCAGGGGGAAATAATCGCGAAAAGCCGCGGTCAACAAAAACAGCAGCAGGAACGCCAGCCCGACCGCGATGATATGATTGCGCATGGGGCGGGTGACGATGAAGGCGTTGGCCGCCCGGGGCGATTTTTTCATCAGGCTCCAGTCCGGCGGCTCGGAGGCCAGGGCCAAGGCGGCGAAAGTGTCCATAATCAGGTTGATCCAGAGCATTTGCACCACGGTCAGCGGCAGCGACACCCCGATGAAGGGCCCCAGCAGGGCGATGCCGACCGCCGCCAGGTTGATGGTGAGTTGGAACACCACAAACTTCTGGATGTTGGCGTAAAGCGAGCGGCCCCAGGCCACCGCGTTGACGATGCTGTTGAAGGAGTCGTCCAGCAGGATGATGTCGGCCGCCTCCTTGGCCGTCGAGGTTCCGGTTTTGCCCATGGCGAGGCCGACATCCGCGTGGTTGAGGGCAGGGGCGTCGTTGATGCCGTCGCCGGTGACCGCCACCACCTCGCCCTGTTTTCGTAACAAATTAACCAGCCTGAGTTTGTCCAGCGGCCGGGCCCGGGACATGACCTTGAGGCGCATGGCCGCCTCGGCCGCCTCTCGATCCGGCAGCGCCGCGAAGGCGTCGCCGGCGATGGCGTTGTTTTCGCCGTCCCCGCTCCGCCACAAGCCGGCCTGGCGGGCGATTTCCCGGGCGGTGGCATGGTTGTCGCCGGTCACCACCTTGATTTTCAGCCCCGCCCCCAGGGCTGCCTCGACGGCGGCGGGGACATCGGGGCGGATGGGATCGGCGATGGCGAAAAAGCCGCGCCAGATCAAGCCGGAGACCTCCGGCGGAATCTCGGCGGCGAGGAAGGTCGCCTCCACCCTGGCGTCGGCCAAACCTATGATCCGCATGCCCCGTTCCTGGAACGAGGCGACTTCGGCGAGGATGGCGGCCCGGCGATCGGCCTCCAAGGGGATCTCCCCGCCGGCGGCGTCCTGGAAAAGGCGGCATTTCGCGAGGACGATTTCCGGCGCGCCCTTGACGTAAAGGACGGGCTGGCCGTCCAGCCCGCTCCGGCCGGCGGTGGCCATGAATTTGCGCTCGGTGGCGAAAGTCAGCTGCCGTTCGACCCGGAAGGCGACGCGGGCGCGGGAGTAGTCCCGGCCGGCCGCGTCCAGCCAGAGAAGCATGGCCGCCTCGGTGGGGTTGCCCAGCGGCGCCGCCGCGCCGCCGTTCCGCTCCAGGTTGGCGGTGGAATTGGCGGCGATCGCTTCGGCCAGCCGCTCGTCGCCCGGGAAGGGGAAAACCGCCTGGGCCACCCGCATCTCGTTCATGGTGAGGGTGCCGGTCTTGTCGCTGCAAATGACGCTGGCGGCGCCGATGGTTTCGCAGGCGTGCATTTTCCTGACCAGGTTGTTGGCGGCGGTCATTTTGCGCATGGAATAGGCGAGGGAGAGGGTGACGCACATCGGCAGCCCTTCCGGCACCGCCACCACAATCACCGTCACCGCCACCATGAAATAGCGTAAAAACGCCCCCAGGGCCGGCAGCGGCAGCCAATCGCCCCGGGTCGGGTGGATCGCGCCCAGGAGCAGGCCGATCAGGATGCCGGCGCCTGCCGCGGCGCCGGCCCAAATCGCCAGCCGGCCAAAGCCGGTTTTTTCCAGTCCGGCCGGGATGCCGCCCCGGACCCGCAGCCGTTCCAGGCCGATCCTGGCCGCCGGCAGCCAGGCCGGCGCCGAAAGGATGAGCAGGATTGCCGCCAGGACGCCGAAGCAATACCATTGGCCGGCCTCCAGGGGGACGGGGATCAAGGCGCCGGAGCGCTCGGCCAGGCCATGGATTTCGCCGTTAACGGCGCCCTTCGCGATTTGGGCCAGGAAAATCAGGGCGGCGGCGGCGAAGGCGCCGGCCCCGACAACCCCGGCCAGTTTTTCCAATTGCCGGGTGAGCGGGGTGGACGCGTCGCCGACCTCGGCCGCGGCGCGGGCGGTCTTGCCGATTTCGCTGGCGTCACCCACCCGGATCAGGCGAATCAGGCCGTGGCCCTCGACGACGGCGGTCCCCCGCAGGACGACGTCGTCCGGATAGGCGTGCCCGGAGTGCGGCGCCGATCCGGCGGCGCGCGGCGCCTTGGCGACCGGCAGGGACTCGCCGGTGAGGCTGGACTCGTTCAGCGTCAGGGACACGCCTTCCAGCACCTCGGCGTCGGCCGGGATTTCCATCCCCTGTTCAATCAGCACGATGTCGCCGACCACGAGATCGCGGCGGGCGACGGTTCGGTAGGCTCCGTCGCGGATGGCCAGGACCCCGTCGCCGTCGGCGGTCTGGTTCAGGATGTCGAATTCCCGGGCGGCCCGGTACTCGTTCAGGAAGGACAGTCCGGTGGAAAGGAGGATGGCGGCGACGATCCCGACGCCCTCGACAAAATGCCCGTCATGGAAGCCGACCGCCAGGGCGGCGATGGCGGCGAGGCAGAGGATGCGGATGATCGGATCCCGGAATTTCTCGAGGTACAATTCCCACCAGGGGGGATGTTTGGGAGGGGTGACGACGTTCGCGCCGTGTTGGCGGCGGCTTTCCTCGACCTGGGCCGGAGAGAGCCCGGGCCGCGTCATTGGGGGCGCCTCGCTTCCAGACTGGGCCATGGCCTGCCTTTCCTTGGCAAAATGCCTAATTCAAGGATAGCCGGTTTCCCGTACGGCGCAAGGGCAAAAGCTGGGCGCGTTCGGATGATCAATCACCTCTTTTTCTTGCGGTTGCTTTCAAGCGAAAAGGGGCGCGTGATCGGATGGGGAGACCAGGCGGTTCGTGCGGGGCCTCCGCTTTTAGCGTTTTTCAAAGGCGGCCGGTTTATGATCCGGCTTCGACGGCTTGAATTTATGCCGAATCCGCGCCCCGGCCAAGGGCCGGGCAAAAAGCGCGCCGAATCAAGCCCGCCGCGGTCCATTCGGCATTAACTCGTCGTCAAACGGCTGTTTTGGCGGGGCCTCCCGCGCCGGGATTCGCTTGGCCGCGGGGCGATTCCAACGTCCGATAAGATGGGTTATGTTGCGTTCGGAATGTGATAAACGGCGGGGTACATGGGGCGCGGGGGGAGGGGGGATTTGAAGGCATTTTATATTATTAACCCCAAATTGGCCTCCCTTAACGGTCATTGCTTTAACTATGACAAAATGGTGGCTGTCGCGGCAAAAAAACATTTTACCCTAGTCAGGATATATTCGAGCGACAAATTCGCGATCAAGGATCCGCTTGTCGTCCCAAGGTTGCGGACCATAGGCAAATCCAAATTCAGGATTTTCCGCAAGTTGATGTTTTGGCGTTTGTTAAAGCCGCTTTGGAACAAGACGCCGGCCAATGAGGCGGGCGGGGGGCGGATTTTCCGACAACCGGCGCGGTGGAAGCCGGGGCGGCTCAAATACCGGCTCAAATCCTATCTGCAAGCGCGCAAATATGCCGCCGACTGGCTCGAACTGCTTCGGGCCCGCCTTGGCCCGGAACAGGAAACGCATGTCCTAATCGAGTTCGCGGGTTGCCAGGACGTTATGGCGATAGGCGTTTTCGCGTCCAGACTGAAAGGCGGGCGGAAGAATCTTTTTTTCCACGTCATCCTGCGCAATCCGCCGGAATACGAGTGTTCCCGCTTCGAAACCGTCGAAAAGTGGGCCCTTCGCCTGGCCCGGTTGGCGCAAAACAAGACCTTCAATGTACGCTTTTACACCGACACTCCACCGCTTTCGGACGCATACGCCAAAATCCTTCCCGGGACGGTCAAGGTTCGGACCTTGCCGACGCCGGTTTGCTTGGCGCCAAGCCTGGCAAAGGTCCGGCCGCCCGGCCGGGAGGGAATCAGGATTGGCGTCATGGGAGGCGTTCGCAAGGAAAAGGGCGGTCTGTTGCTGCCGGATATTTTCCGCTTGTTGCCGGGCTTTGTGGACGGGAAACGGGTGTCCATCGCCATCCAATACCGGCCCGACCAGGAGGATCTGGACATCCGGTCCGTCATGGACGGCATACAAAAAGCCTACGGCGCCGACGCCGGGCATCCGGCCTGCATTCTTCTGGCCGGTTCCTACAGCGGCGAGGAATACGCCGAATTGTTCGCCGGGCTTGACTTATCCCTGCTCCTTTACACCTCGGAGCGCTACCGGGCCAGCAGTTCCGGGGTCATGATCGAGGCCATCCACTTCGCCACGCCGGTTATAACCTTCGCCGATTCATGGATGGGCGGGGTTGTGGCCTCGGCCCTGGCGCAGGGCTTCCGAATCGGGGCGGCCATAACCGGCTTAGCCGAATTGCCCGGGGCGTTCCGCGAGCTGGCCGGCGACATCGCCCGACATAAAAGGGATTTGACCGCTTTCGCGGACATCTGGCGGAAAGTCCACAATCCCGACGCGTATTTCGCGACCCTGCTGGAAGAATGAATGATTATTTCGCGAACCCCCTTCCGCATATCGTTCTTCGGCGGCGGCACCGACTACCCGGCCTGGGTGGAAAAACACGGCGGAGCCGTACTCTCCACCAGTTTCGACAAGTATAATTACATCACTTGCCGCGTGTTGCCGCCTTTTTTCGATCACAAGCACCGCATTTCCTATTCCATCGTGGAGCATGTCCGCGGAGCCGACGAAATCCGGCATCCGGCCATCCGGGCGGCGGTTGCCGGCTACATGGGCGATATCGGCCTGGAACTGCATTGCGACGCGGATCTGCCGGCCCGTTCGGGCCTGGGGTCCAGCTCCTCCTTCATGGTCGGCTTGTTGCACGCCCTGGAGGCCCTCAAGGGCCGCCAGGCGTCCCGCGAATGGCTGGCCAGGGAGGCCATTCGCTATGAGCAGGAGATTTTGCGGGAAAACGTCGGCTGCCAGGATCAGGTGGCCGCGGCCTTCGGCGGCTTGAACATCATACATTTCAATCCCGGCGGGGAATTCAAGGTTGAGCCGCTGATTCTGCCCAGGGAGCGCAAGAAGGACTTTTGCCGCCGCCTGATGCTGTTTTTCACCGGCTTTTCCCGCACGGCCTCGGAAGTGGCTAAAAGCCAGGTGGACAATATCGACCGGAACGCCGCCGAACTCCAGCGGATCCGGGCCATGGTGGACGAGGCGGCGGCTATCCTGGCCTCCGGACGGGACATCAACCTGCTGGGCGAGCTTTTGCACCAGGGCTGGCAAAGCAAGCGCGCCTTGTCGGACAAGATCAGCACCGGCGAGATCGACGCGATTTATGAAAAGGCCCGGGCCGCCGGCGCCATCGGCGGCAAACTCCTCGGCGCCGGCGGCGGCGGCTTCATCATTTTTTTTGTGGAACCGGAAAAACAGGCGGCGGTGCGTCAGGCCCTGAAAGGTCTGATCCATGTGCCCTTCCGCTTTGAATCCGAGGGCAGCCGGATCATCTGGTACAATGATTGACGGGAAGACGCGGTGAAAGTGCTTTTGCTGATCCATGACTTGTATCGGGACATTGGCGGCGGGCAGACTGTCTACCGCAAAATAATTGAGACCACCCCGGACGTCGAATTCTTTTATTTCCTGAAAAACGAGGCGAGAACCAATCCAAACCGGCCGGGGAATGCCGTCGCGCTTGGAATGGTTGGCGGCAAGCCGCGCCTGAGCCTGCAAAATATTTTTGCCCCCCGCATCCAGCGGCGCGCCTTGCGCCAGGCTGAGGACTTCATCCGGACCGTGGCGGGGCGGGACTTCGATATAGTCGAGATGCCGGATTATACCATTTACGGCGGTCTGGTCCGCGCCGCCCTCGAATGCTACGGCGTGTCGGTCGGACGAACGGTTTTGGCCATGCACGGCAATATTTCCGACAGCCTGAGGCTGAATTGGCGGCCGGCGGAGGCGCTTGATATCCAAAGGCTCGAGCATCTTCAATTTTCCGGCGCGGACGGGGTCTACGCCATATCGCAAGCATATATCCGGCAATGGCGGGCGCGCCTCGACCGTCCAATCGAGTATGTCAACCCGCTGCACTTCGCCAGGCTCCCGGAGCGGCCGTTGCCTGTTTGGCGGCCAGGGTTGGGCGGCAAGCCGGACATCTGTTGCCTTGGACGCCTGGAAAAACGCAAGGGCAACGACATTTTTGTGGATTTGGTCCGTTGGTTGCCGACCGAGAGCTATGGGACGGCGTGGTTCGCCGGCGAGGATCAATATCTTTCCGACGGCAGCTTGGCGACCGAGTTGCTAAGCTCATATTCCAGCCATCGCGGTCAAAGCGCCGTCGATTACCGCGGCGTCCTTGACTGGGGACAACTGCGCGGCGTTTATTCCGGGAAGAACGTGGTGGTTCTCCCCGTGCGCTACGACGCCCTGAATCTGATGGCCTTGGAAGCGCTTTTCCACGGCTGTCCGCTGGCCGTCTCGGACAAGGCCGGGGTCTGCGAATTCCTTGATGGCGAATTCCCCGGAATCCCCTACATAAAAATCAGGTATAAAAACATTTACGCTTGCGTGGACGAGCTTAAGGATCTATTGGACAATTATGATCGGCGCCGAGCCGATCTGCATGATTACCTGAATAGCCTGAATATCAGCCTTCCGGCGCTCGACATGCGGGGATTATACCGGAAATTCCTCTCGGCGCCCGGCAACGCGCGTCCCGGGGACGACAGTTTAAAGGTGGATGTCGGCGAGGACGGCATTATATTTGGGCTGAAGAGCTGGTTCGCCGCGCTGGCAACCGCCCCGTGCCGCTTGATTAAGGGCAAATTGTCGATAAAGCGGCAGGTTTTCCGCAAAATCCGGAGATTCGTAAACCCCCATGCCAAGCGCGACCCTGGCGACAAATATGCGCCTTATTTGCATTATTTCAGGCACATGCTGAACTCCAGGAAAATTTCCAGCTACCGAAACCAACCGGAAGACTCAAGCGACGATTTGGCCTACAAGCTGGGTTATTTGTATAAAATGGCCGCGCGCGACAAATTGGGCCGCCGCTTCTTTTGGAATGAAATCGCCAGAATCGAGGCCCTGCGGGGCAATCATTTCTTCTCGGCCGCGTATAGGGTTCGAAGCATGCGGGCGGAGGGAGGAGACTCCTCGAATCATTTGCCATATTGCCTGGAGACGCTTGAGAGCCATGGCTACGCGGGGGCGGCGGCGGCGTTGCGGGCCATGCATGGCGGCGATGGCCAAGACCAAGAGGGCCGGAGGGTTTACGGCTATCTGAATCGGGCGAGGGAAGCCAACCGGGCGAAGCCGGATCTTCCCTACGAGATCCTGGAGGACGGGCGCGGCGGCGCCGAGGCGAAAGTTTCCGTGATCGTCTCATTGTACAAGGCCGCGCCAAAGCTGGAATTCTTCCTTTCCGCCCTAAGCCGGCAAACTTTGGCCAGGGCCGGGCAAGTGGAGCTGATTGTCCAGGACAGCGCCTCGCCGCTGGACGAGAAAGCCGTTTTGGACGGTTTTTTGCGGAAAACCGGGTTGCCCGCGGTTTACGGCAGGTCTCCGGGGCGGGAAACCATCCAATGCGCCTGGAACCGCGGAATAAAACTGGCTCGCGCCCCTTATCTGGTGTTTCTCGGGGCCGACGAGGGATTGTATCCCGACGCCCTGGAGATTCTGGCCGCGGAGCTGGATCGCAATCCCGGGGTGGATTGGGCGATGGGGAACAGCCTGGTGACCGAGGTTGACACCGCCGGAGTTCTGCAAAAGGACGTGATGCTGTATGATCGCCGCGGCGGAAGCAAGGATCACGCCTACCTGGAGACCTGTTACCTGAGTTGGGTTGGCGGCATGTACCGAAAAAACATTCATGATCGCTTCGGCTGGTATGATGAAAGCTTCAGGGCCGCCGGCGACACGGAGTTCAAAAACAGAATTTTGCCGGGCATAAGGGTAGCCTTCATCCCGAAAACATTGGGTTGTTTTTACAATTACCCCGAGGCGCGGACTACCGCCTCTCCCATGGCGGAAATCGAGGATATCCAGGCCTGGTATATTCACCGCACTCCCGGGGGAGTGCGCTACGCCTTTGAAAACCGCCCGATTGAGGATGTCAGGGACGAGCTTTTCCGGACCCTGGGCTACCGCAAATCCTATTGCGGACATATAAGCACCGATTTTGATTACGGCGCGGCCCTGGCCCGGTATGGTTTTGCCCGCGAGGGCGGGGAATGGTGGCGGGACATGTTGGGCGACCTGACCCGGCTGCGCGACATCCTGGTCGCTCTTGACTGCGGCTCCGGGCGATTTTGTCCGTCGCTTCGACAATACCGCTCCCTCTTCCGCGAGGCCGGGGTGTTGCGGAAAAAACACGCGCGATCGCTAGGGGAGCTGGCGCAACCGCTATATCGCCTATTCAACGACAACCGCCACGAGCAGCATCATTGGCTATGGAAGTCAATATAGGAGACGGCATGGGCGCTTTGGCCAGGCGAATCAGAAAATTATTTTCCCGGCCCGCTTTCATTGCCGCCAGGGGATTGTCGGAGGGCGAGGCCTACCGGCGCGGAGCGCTCGCCTTGTTTTATGCCGCGAGCGACGACTCCTGGTTTAGCGTCAAATTCAACGGCGTCCAGGCGGTTTTCCCCCGCTACACATTGTTGACTATGCGGCATTGCCTGCATTTCGACGCGGATGCCCGGCCGTATTTCTTGGTGGAGACGGCGCATTGGGAAGCGATGCGCTCCTGGCTGGACGATGGCGACGTTTTTCTGGATGTTGGAGCCGCCACCGGCGCCATGTGCGTGCCTTTTGATCTCGGGGTTGAAAAGGATATACGCCTGATTGCCTTTGAGCCGTCGCGAAGGGCCAGAAACTATCTGGAACAGACCCTGGATAGAAATGAATGCCGGCGATCCACGGTCTATCGCTATGCCATATCCGATCGGGTCGGAGGCGCCGAATTTGTGGAAATGCCTTTTGACTCCGACGGGAAAATCCCCTGGTTGCCGGAAACATCGCATTTGTATGTGGGGGGGGATGGAGGTGAACGCGATGCCGTCGTTTATAAGGTCGATGTCGCGACCCTGGACAGCTTGGCTACGGAACTCAATTTGCTGGAGGCAAATAAGCTGGTGATCAAAATCGATGTGGAGGGATTCGAAGGCGAAGTCCTGCGGGGGGCCAAAAACCTGATCCGGCGCCAGCGCCCCTGGTTTTCCATCGACATCCATCTGAAACCTGGTCAAAACTTCGACACCGAAGAGGAGGTTTGTGGGCTGCTGGCGGGTTTTGGCTACAAGTTTGATCGCATTGGCCATGTGTTGCTGGCCACTCCGGGCCGGGGCTGAATGCCGTTGTCGTGTATCGATTGTTCCTGGCATGATTGCGGGAATCGCCAAATCGGACACAAAGGGGATTTTCCAAAATGATTCGTTGCCGTCGCCTTCTTGCCCTCTTGACGCTCTTATTGATAAGCATCGCCCCCATGTATTATATGCGCGGTTTCCGGGTTGCGCATAGGGAGCTGACCGTCGCCGAAGCGGGATTGATAACCAGGCTGGACGACGGGAGCTTCT
>JAISYD010000041.1 GCA_031270145.1 Planctomycetota bacterium | reverse complement strand
CCAAGACCAGCAAAACCCGTGTGACGAAAGGCAAATGACATGGCGACCTTCAAGCCAGTCACAACCGCCGGACAGAAGGGCGGCAAGTATCGGGTTCAGTTTGCCGACGCCAACGGCGTCACCCGTCGCCTGGCGGCGTTTAGCGACAAGGCGGCCAGCTTGGAATTGGAGCGCGACTTGAAACGGCTGGTGGCGTTGCGCCTGTCCGGCTCCGGGCCGGACGCCGAATTGACCCGGAAGATGGAAGCCTGGCCGGCCGCCCTGGTCGCCAAGCTGGCGAAATTTGACCTTATCAACGAGGCACGGGCGGGGGCTGGAAAGCCGCTGGTGATGCATGTTGACGCCTGGGGGCAACACCTTCAGGCGAAAAAAACATCACCGAAACACTACGGCCAAGCCATATTCCGCGTCAAAAAACTGTTCCATGATTGCGGATTTACCGCTTGGTCACAAATAAATGTGGATCGAATTGAAACCGTTCTCGCCAATTACCGGGCTATTGACGGCGCCAAGACCCGGACGACGAATGGATACACCATCGCGGCAAAGTCTTTCTGCGCATGGATGACCGACTCCGGGAAAGCCGATCATCATCCGCTTAAGCGCCTTAAGAATCTTCCCGAGACCGATAGCGACGAGCGAGGAGGATTCACCCCGGAGGAACAAGCCAAGCTGATTGCGGCGGCCGAGGGGGACGGCAAGACATTGTTGACGCTATCGGGCGAGGAGTGGGGATTGCTCCTGCGCCTGGGATTGTCTACCGGAATAAGGTGGAGCGAGTGCCGGGGAGTGAGGCGTTGCGACTTCCGGCTTGACGAAGGCAATCCGATCATGACCATCCCGGACGCAATCGCCAAGTGGCATATCGGCGGTGATGTACCCTTGGCGCCGGATATGGCCGCACGACTCCAGCGCTATTTTCAAGACCACCCGGCCATGCCTATGGCGGCGGCTCTCCCCATGCCCAAAAGCGACCGGGGTAGCGAGGCAATCAATTATTTCATGAATTTGGCCGGCATACCAAAGCGGGATGAGACCGGTTGCTTTCGGGATTGGCATAGCTTACGGCATACTTGCGCCAGCAATTTGGCGAGGGCGGGCGTGCATGACAGCGTGATCGGGCAGATCACCCGCCATAAACACCCCGAGATGATTAAAAAATACACCCACGTCCTAATGGAGAGCAAAATTGACGCCGTACGGCGCCTTCCCATTTTCTCCGTCAACCCGGAACCCGAGACCATGCGGGCGACCGGAACGGATGACTTGGCGATGGCGAATTGGGCCGAAAAAATAGTCACTAAAACCGACACTAACGCCAAGAATCCCGACCGATTTATAACGACTTACAACGACGGGGAAGTTGGTAAAAATGAGGAACGCATTGTTGCTTCGCCAATGTCCGGGAACTTCATAAACCATTGCTCTATAAGGGATATTGGCGGAGAGGCAGGGATTCGAACCCTGGTTGGGAGTTACCTCCCAAAACGGCTTAGCAAGCCGCCGCATTCGACCGCTCTGCCACCTCTCCGTCCAGATTGCTAGGCCGCAAGTATAACCGGCGGGGTTCCGTCTGTCAAGAGGGTCTTTTGACCGACCAGGGGCCGTTCAATTCCCGCGACGGCTTGCCCCGTTGCCGCAACATCTTGAAATAACAGAGAAAATAAAAACAATTGCGTACGGCGCCCCGCCGGAAAAATGCAAAATATCCGCCGATGGAGCAAGTTGATCCCCCCCGGGCGCAAGGAAACGGCAATAAAAACGCCATCCCGTGGCGTCCCCGGCCCGCCGGCCGACAATGGATTTGAATCCGCATCGGCCGCCCGCATTTTTTGAACTGGCAAATCAATTGCATATTTTTCTGGCGGTTTAAGTTGGGACAAACCGGCAAGGAGCCTGGAATGAGCCGAATAATCCTCATCATATTGGCAACGCTGGCTGTTAGCGCGACGGAGGCCCTGGCCGACGTGGTGATCATCATCCGCCGGCAGGCGGAAGCTTCCGGCAATTATGTCCGCATTTGCGACATCGCCAGGGTGGACGGCCCCAAAGAGCAAGTGGCCGAAGTGGCGGCAATCATCCTCGGACCCACCCCGGCCAGGGGCGAAACCCGGGAGATCACCCGCCGGGACATCGAGGCCCGCCTCTCGGAAATGGGCATCGCCGCCCGCGTCTCCCTCACCGGCAACGACATGGTGAAAGTACTGGGGAGCGGCATACGGATACCCTATCCGGCGGAGGGCGGGGACGTCAAACTGGCCGAACCGGCGCCGTTTCCGGCTCCCGGCGCGGCCGCCGCGCCAGGTCGGACCGGGACCGCAGTCCCGGAACCGGGCGACGGCCTGGAAGCGAAAACGCGGGAACGCCTGGCGCGGACGGTCTCCGACTATCTGGCCGGTCAATACCGCCGCCCCGACATCGAAATCAACGCCAAAATATCTTCCGTCTCCGGGGCGATCCCCTGGGACGCCCGCGAAATCAAGGTGGTGCAAGCGACGGGCCGGGTCCCCGGCCGGGCCAGCCTGGAACTAAGCGTACAGGAGACGCCGGACGCGGAAAGCCGCCGGATCACGGTGGCGGCCGAGACGGAGATTTACGGCCTGGCCCTGGTGGCGGCGCGGCAATTGCCGCGGGGCGGTACCCTGGCCAGGGACGACGTCAAAATAGCCCGCGTCAGGATGGAATCGGGAAAGCCATATCTGCCGCCCCGGCGGGAGGCGGCGGCCGGGCGCGAATTGCTGCGCCAGTTGAAGCCGGGCGAGGCAATCCTGGCCAACGAGGCGCCGCCCGGCCAGGCGGTGAAACGGGGCGACCTGGTGCGGGGGATCACCAGCGGCTACGGCTGGGAAATCCGCAGCCGGGGCAAGGCTCTGGGCGGCGGCATGATCGGCGACATCATCACGGTGGAGGATTCGGTCACCAAGGCCAAATTCGAGGCCAGGATTACGGACCGGGGGGTGTTTTTCGCGCTGGCGAACCGGAACAAATGAAAACGAAAGGCGCAAGATGCAAAGCAACCGCAAGGGCATGACCCTCCGGGAAAGGGCGATTCTCAGGCGCTGCCTCGTCCTGATGGCCGGCTCGATCCTCTTTTTCCTGCTGGCGGGCCTGCGCGCCCGCGGCGGCGAGCTTAGCTACCGGGACAGCGATCCCTGGATACTCTCGGCCGAGGAGGAGGACGAATACGACGTGATGTCGGACGACGATCACATCGCGGCCACGCGGTTGCGGAGGCTGATGCTTGGCGACGGCAACCACGGCCCCTACAACCGGCGCAAGGCGTCGCGGGTACACGACAGCGTCACCATCGTCGTGAAGGAGACCACCAAGAGCGAGTTGGCCAGCGCCAACGACTTGTCGCGCGACAGCTCCAACGACATGACCCTCAACAGTTGGCTGACCCCGAAACTGTCCGGCGGCCTGGGCCTGACCCAAAGGGGCGCCGCCGCCAACGGCAAATCGCCGACCATCTCCTACACCAACAAGCGCGAACACTCCTCGGACTCCACCATTGAGCGCTCGCAGTCGCTCACCACCACCATCACCGGCGAGGTGATCGAGGTGCAGCGGAACGGCTACCTGGTGGTGGAGGCGCGCAAGACGGTGAACGTGAACGGCGAGGAGCAGACCGTCAAGGTGACCGGCATCGTCAATCCGGAATTCATGGATTCGAACAGCGCCATCAAGGCCGAACTCCTGATGGACATGTCGGTGGCCTACGTCGGCAAGGGGCCGATGACCCGCATGGACAAGCGGGGCTGGGGGGCGAAGGCGATCGATTTCCTCAATCCGTTCTGATCCCGGGGATGGAAAAATAGGCGGCATTCGTTGAATATCCCGGCGCCGGCATCCGATAATAAATATACGGGAAAAGTTGAAGCGGCATCGGGGACGAGGAGGAAAGCCATGACCAGCCTGGCGACGCGGTTACGGAAAGCGGCGTCCGCCGTTCTGCTCCCGCTGGCCCTGTCCTGCCTCATGCCGGCCGGGGGCGCCAGGGCCGGCTCCATCGGCGATCTGGTCGATGTCCAGGGCGCCATGCCAATCACCCTGGAGGGGGTGGGCATCGTCACCGGCCTCGCCAATACCGGCGACAGCAAGGGCGCGGCCCTCGAATTGCTCCGAAAATACATGCGGAACATGAATTTCGATTTCGACGCGGGCAGCCTGGCCACCGGCAGCGTCGCCCTGGTCAGGGTTTCGGCGGAACTGCCGCCCTTCAGCCGCCCGGGCCAACGCTTTTCGGTCGAGGTCAGCGCCCTGAACGCGCCGAAAAGCCTGGTCGGCGGAACGCTTCTGGCCTGCGATCTCTTCGCCAACGTCATTGACGATCCCGACGGCAGGCAGAAGAAGGTGTTTGCCAGGGCCACCGGCCAGGTGATGGTGGGGACGAACGTCCTCACCCGCGGCAAGGTGCCGGACGGCATGAACAGCGGCGCCCAGCAGATTGAGACCTATCCCTTCGGCAAGGTGGTCAACCGCCGCGGCGAGGTCCGCCTGAACCTCAAGCACGGCAGCTGGGCCGACGCGTACGGCATCGCCCGGCAGATCAACCAGACGCCGTCCCTCAACCCCTACCTCCAGGAAACCACCATGTTCGCCGAGGCCGGGCCATCCCGACCGGTGGCCTACGCCATGGACGCCGGCCAGGTGATGATCCAGATCCCGGAACAGTTCAGGCACAGCGTCACCCGCTACATCAGCGACATGCTGGCGGCGCCGGTGACTGTGGAGCGGCCGGCGACCATCCTGGTCAACCGGGGCAAGAACTCCATCGTGGTGACCGGCGACATCCAGGTCAACAACGCGATGATCAGCATCCAGGACAAAACCGTGACCATCAGGCCCGAAACAGAGGAGGAGCCGGCCGCCTACACCCTGGAGGACGCCACGCCCAGGGGAGCCGTTGAAATCGAGGGGCCCGGCACCTACGCCAACCTGCAAAGCTTGATCGACACCCTGAACGCCATGGGCATGAACACGGAACAGGTGATAACCGTCTTCGAGCAGTTGCGCGAGGCCGGAGCCATAAGGGCGAAGTTGGACATCCAATGACGGGAGACAGCCATGTTGGAAGCCATTGACGCGTCGCTGGCGGGCGGGATCGCCCTGACCGCCCTGGGCGACGGCGGACGGGACAAGGCCCGGGAGCGGGCCGAGGCGCTGCGGAACGGCCGGATGGTCGACGATCCCAAAAAGCTGGACGGCAAAATCCGGGGGGTGGCGGAGGACTTCGTCTCGGTCTTCATGAGCCAGGTGATGAAGTCGATGCGCTCCACGGTGCGGGAAAATCCCGCCATGCACGGCGACAACGGCGAGAAGTTCTTCCAGGGGATGCTGGACGACGAGCGGGCCAAGACCCTGGCCAAGGGGGACGGCTACGGACTCACCGAGCTGATTTACCAGTCGCTCCTCGTCAACAGCCGCCTGGCGCTCGCGTCCTCCGCCGGGGCGGAGGAGGCGGCGCCCTGAAAGGCGGAACAAGTGGACAAACATACGGAAGCCGCGCTTAGGCGCGCCATCGGCATGCTGGAGGCCATCCTCGTCCGCGAGACCGGCCTGCACCGGGAAATGCTAGCCGTCGCCGCCGAAAAGCGGGACGGCATCCTAGCCGGCGATCTGGAAAAACTGGAAAAGGCGGTGACGGCGGAAAGGCGGCTGGTGGCCGGCATCGAGGACGAGGAGAAAAAGCGCCTCGCCGTCATGCCCCTGCTGAAATCCGGGCTGGGCCTGGAAGCCCCGGTGGAGAAGCTGAGCGACATCATCCCGTTGTTCCCCGCTCCGGAACGGGAAAAAATGCGCGGCATCCGGGATCGCCTCGTGGCCGCCATCGAGGAGGTCCGGATCCGGAACCGCCACAATTCGGAATTGCTGAAGACCAGCCTGGCGCACGTCGATTCTTTCCTCCACGCCATCGCCGACGCCGTCCGCGCCAACGCCAACTATTCCCGCGGCGGCAAACGTTCCGCCGGCGGTCCCGCCATCATCGATCGCAGCGCCTGACGCGGGGGCAAAGCCGTCAAGCAAGCCATTTCCCGTGAAGCGATCTCCCCAAAAGCCCGATAAGGAAAGGGCGGGACCTTTAGGGGGAAGCATGTTCGCCAAATTGTTCGCCCGCTCCGATGGCGGCCTCCGCCAACGCCTGCTCCGCCTAGTACTCCGGAAGGGCGGCCTGATCCTGGACGCCCGGACGCTGGCGGAGCTTGGGACAAACCTGAAGCGGGCCAGCCGGGCGGCCTGCGCCCTGGCCAGCCGGGAACGTCTCCATCTGCTGGCCGAGCCGGACGGCAGCGTGGCGATACTCTCCAATCCGCAATTCAGGCAAATCACTCTCATCCGGCTGAGCCTGCCGAAGCCGGAGGCGAAGCCCGCGCCGGGGAAAAGCCGGCCGCCGCTCCGGAAACCGGCCGTCCCCGCCGCGAAAGAGCCGGAATACGCCTGGTTCACCCTGGAGGTGGCGCCGGCCGTCGGCGTCCGTCCGGCGGGAAAGGGCGGCCGGGATGGGCGGCGGAAAAATCCCGTCCGGCGGCAAGAAATGCCCAACCGCCGGCGCGAACCCTGGGTAATCCTTGACGGCGCCTGCCTGGAGGCGGAATAAAAAATTATTTTCCCTGAATTTTCCGAAAGAAACCGCCGATAGTAAAAGTACGAAACTATAAGCCAGTTCGCCAAACTGGATGTTATAAGAAGAATCCTCCTCCCACGCCCCTGCCCGGGAATTGTGTCCCTGGCGGGGGATTTTATTTTTGGCAAACCGGTTGCATCCTTTCCAGTGCGGCGCCAATAAGCGCCTTTGAGGAATCTCCACGGAAAGGAATAGCCATGCCAATCAACGCCGCCGCCAGCCAAGCCGCCCTCCTCGCGCAAATATCCTCCGTCTCCGCCAATCTGAAAGTCTCGGGCTCGCTCCTGGACGTCCGGGGCGGGACCGGCCAGGCCGGCCTTCAGACGGGGCGGGACAGCGCCGATCTTTCCGCAACCGCCAGGGAACTGGCCAACCGGGTCAAGGAACTCGACGTTTTCAGCATCATCCACCCCAACTCCGATCCGAGGCGGAAGACCAAGACCCTGGACGAGGTGGAAAGCGACTTCCTGGGCGATTTCGCCAGCTTTGCCAACGCTTTGTCGGCGCTGCCCGGGTTGGATTCCGGGCAGACCCTGACCCTGGGCCTGGACGGCGTCGGCGGCGTAGCCGTGAACGGCGGGGAGGAGTCGGGCCTGGCCGGAAAGGCGGCGAGCCTTTTCAACCACAACGGCGCGCTGGTCGGCCGTTTCGCCGTCATGGCGGCCCGGGCCGCCCTGGTCGACGCCGGCGACACCCTGAACGGATTCAAGGACGATTACGCCTCCGATCCCTTCGCCGCCATAAAGAACAACATCGACGCGCTGAAGGAACGGCTGCTCGGTTTTCGCGCCCAGGCCGGCGGCGGCGGCGTCAATTACGGCTTCATGCGCGATTTCGAGCTGGAAATCAGCTATTCCGCCGCCGGCGCCTCCCTTGGAGCGGCTTCGGCCGGGGAACCGGCCACGCCGGCGTGAAGGCGGCGCCCGCGGCGGCCAGGCCGGACATTGGGAAAATAAAACCTGTCCGAAGGCCGATAAACCAGATGGGGGCGGCCCGGGCCGCCGGCGAAAAGGAGGCGATGGATGAGCGTCGTTATGGAAGAATCCCAGACCCTGGAAGTGATTTTCGCCGAACCGCCCGCCGGAGCGCCGGGGGAAATGGAGCTGTTCCGGATTGACGTGATGGCGGCCAATTGGGAGGCGTCCAAGGCGGACGCGGAAAACCTCGCCGCCTTCCTCGAGTTGGTTTGCGGCGCCGACCCTGAATACCTGGACGCCGGAAATTATCCGCCGCCCGCCGAATCGACGGGCGGAACGCTCCTGGACTGGGAAACCGTCTCCCAGGCCCTGTCCGAGTCGCAAAACATCCTGGTCGGCGTCCAGGAACTGCTCGCCGGGACGCTGGCGGCGCTGGGAGTCGAGGACAGCCGATTCATCCGCGTTTGCGCCGATCCCGACGGCCGGCTCCGCCTGACCTCCGGACATCCGCGCCAAGCGGAAATCGAAGCCGTCCTCAACCGTCCGGAAAACCGCCAGCTCCGCGAACTTCACGCCGCCGCCCTGGCCGGCATGAGCCTGGCCGGCAGTTTGGTGGGGGGCGCCGCCGTTCCGCCCGCCGTACTTGAAAGCCTCCGGGCCAAGGCCGGCATGACGGCGGCGTGAGCCGGATCAATAGGCCTTGGCGAAAGGAACCCGCCCCTCCGACCCGCCTCCGCAGACGACGCATTTGCCGGGGCCGGATTTTTCCCGATCCAGGGGGACGCAGCGGATGGTTGCCGCCAACTCCTCCGCCACCCTGGTTTCGCAAGCCGGATCGCCGCACCAGTGGCTCAGGGCAAAGCCGCCGTGGATTTCCGGTTTTTCCGGACGGGCCGGGGTGAAGAAGGCCTTAAACTCGCCCAGGTCGTCAATATCCCGGCAATTGGCGTCCCGAAAGGCCTTGGCGCGGGCGAACAACCCGTCCTGGATATCCCGCAGGACGGCGGGGAGGGAAGCGATGAAATCGTCCCGTCCCTGGCTGTATTTATCCCTTGGCCCACGATCGCGGCGGGCGACGAAGACAGCGTTCTTCTCCAAATCGCGGGGACCGGCCTCGACCCGGATCGGGACGCCCTTCTTGACCCACTCCCAACCCTTCTCCCCCGCGTTCATGTCGCGGGAATCGAGCATGACCTCGATTTTGCCGCCCCAGGGCGTTTCCAGGCGGCGGACGGCGGCCGCCACGCCCTCCGCATAGTCCAGTACGGCCCGGCGCTCGTCGGGGCCGCGGAAAATCGGCAGGATGACCGCGTGGGCCGGGGCCAGGCGCGGCGGCATGACCATGCCGTCGTCGTCGGCGTGCGTCATGACGGCGGCGCCGATCAGGCGGGCGGACGCACCCCAGGAGGTGGTCCAGGCGTGTTCCTCCCTTCCCTCCCGCGACTGGTAAACGATCCCCGACGCCTTGGCGAAGTTCTGGCCCATGTAATGGCTGGTGCCGGCCTGGAGCGCCTTGCGATCCTGCATCATGGCCTCGATGCACATGGTCTCGACCGCGCCGGGGAAGCGCTGCGCCGCCGTCTTCACCCCGACGACGACCGGCAGGGCCAGGCAGTCCTCGACGAATCCGCGGTAGATTTCCAGCACCTTTCTAGTTTCCGCCCGCGCCTCCTCCGAAGTTTCGTGGGCGGTGTGCCCCTCCTGCCAGAGGAATTCCGAGGTGCGCAGGAACAGGCGGGGGCGCAGCTCCCATCTGACCACGTTGCACCATTGGTTCAAAAGGATGGGAAGATCCCGGTAGGATTGCACCCACTTGGCGTAAATGGCGCCGATCATGGTTTCCGAGGTCGGCCTGACGATGAGCGGCTCCTCCAATTCTCCAGCCGGAACTAGGCTGCCGTCCGGCCCCGGCTCCAATCGGTGGTGGGTTACCACGGCGCATTCCTTGGCGAACCCCTCGACATGCTCGGCCTCCTTCTCCAGGAAGCTCTTGGGTATGAAGAGCGGAAAGTAGGCGTTGGCGTGGCCGGAGGCCTTGAGCCTTTCGTCCAGGCTCCTCTGGATATTTTCCCAGAAGGAATAGCCCCAGGGCTTTATGACCATGCAGCCGCGTACCGGGCTGCTTTCGCCCATGTCGGCCGCCTTGATCACCTGTTGATACCATTCGGCGTAATCCTCGGCGCGGGTGGGCGAAATGGCGTTTTGCCTAGCCTTGGCCACAGGTGGTCCTCCTTAAAAGCTCTAAAAATGGAAATGGAACCGTCGCCTAGACGGTTCCAACTATCCGATTTGGTGGAGCTGAGGGGACTCGAACCCCTGACCCCCGCATTGCGAACGCGATGCTCTACCAACTGAGCTACAGCCCCGAGAATCTTTTCGGCGTTTGTCAGTTTATCCGGGCCGGCCGGGCTGTCAAGGGGGAAGCGGCAAAAAAGCG
>JAISYD010000363.1 GCA_031270145.1 Planctomycetota bacterium | reverse complement strand
GAAGATCGTCCAGGCGCGCGACATCGACCGAGATGGCCTTGACCTTGTTTTCCTCGACCTTTTTTTTCCACCACCTCTTTCTTGAGCGCGGCCGTGTCGCCGGCGGCGCCCAGCAATTCGCCAGACTCGATGATCGTGTCGGCCGGGGATTTCCCGTGCGAACCGGTTTTCCCGGCTTCCGGCCTCTCGTCCGGGTTGTCCGGCTTGACGATATTCCCTAGAGCGGCGAGAAAATCCTCGGCGCCGAGGTTTTCGGACAAATCCGCCGCCTCCCGCCGGCCGACGGCGTCGGAGAACTCCGGAGCCATTCCCGCCTCGCCGGCGGCGGAAACGCCGTCCGGCAATTTTTCCGGCGGCGGGGCGAAACCGGAAAAAAAATCGGCGAACGGATCGGCGGTGGCGCCGTCTCCGGATCCGTCCCCTCCGTTCCCGCCCGCCGCGACCGCCGGCCCCGAAGAGACATTGCCCCTCGCGGCCATTTCCTTGGCCTCCGACACCGTGAGCCGCAATTCATCCATGAGCGACTGGATCATTTCCTCGCCAATCTCCTCCCGGCTCTTGCCGGCGAGGATGGGACGGAGGATGCCGGAAAGCTCTTGGAGGATGGCGACGATTTCGCTGGTGATGATCAGATTGCCGTTCCGGGCGTCCTCAATCTCGGTCTCTATGCCGTGGCAGAATTCGGCCACGCTCTTGATGCCGCAAATCGCCCCCTCTCCCTTCAGAGTGTGGAATTGCCGGAAAATGGCGCGCACCTGCTCCGAATCAGCGACCGGCGGGTTGAGGTTCAGGAGATCGCCGTCCAACTCGTCGATGCGGGATTCGATGGACATGATCATCTCGCGGCGTTCTTCGTCGCCCTCGAAGGCGGACTCCTCGTCCACCCGCGACTCCTCCCTTTCCACGTCGCGGAAAAACAGCTTGCCCTCGGCCAGCGCCTGTTTGCGCAGCGATTCCGACATGCCGGCCGGCGTCCCCAGACCATTCAGGACGTCGACGATGCTGTGAATCGTCTTTACTCCCTCGGCCGGATCCGCTATCATGCCTTTCGCCAGGCTGTTGGCCACGTCGCGGAGGAGCTGGAGCAAATCATGGGCGTCGGAATCGCCGGCCTGGAGGAAATCGCCGATCAGGCCATCGGCCGCGTCGGCCAGGCCGTGCCATTCTCCGTCGGACGAGGAGACGCCGAGCCGGTCCAGGGATAAGGCGATTTGACGCAATTTATCGAGTAGCGACTTGTTCAGCATGTGGTTCTCCAACCCGGCCGCGAGCGCACGGAGCAACGTCCCGCCGACGGCTTCCGGATGGCGGAGGGTTCCGCGCATCCTTAATTCTATGCCCGGGAAACAAGGAAAGCAAGTCAAAGTGAACTTTACGCGCCGCCGTCGGTCCGCCCATGCTTGACGGCAAATTGCCGCCGGAATTGGCGGAACTGGCCGCCCGCGAGGCGCCGGACGGCGAAATCCGCCTCGCGCAGATGTCCGACGTGGAGTCCGCCGGCCGCTCCGGAGCGCCCCGCCTTGTCCTCAAGGGCGAAAAACTGTTGGTCATGGACGCGGACGGCGTCCGGATCGCCCTTGATCTCCGGGACGTACGGGAGGTTCGGGTCGACGAGCTGGCGGGCGGCGCTAGACTGACCGCGGAATTGCGCGACGGCGGAGAGACGCGGCTGATCCGCTACACCCGGGCCCTTACTCCGGAATTCGGCGCCTTCTGCCGCCTGCTGAACAATCTGGCCGCCGGCCTTGCCGTCGACGCGCCGGAACCCGAGCCGCCAGCCGTCTGCCCCCGTTGCGGCAACCCCCTGCCGGAACGGGGGGCCAGTTGCCCGGTCTGCGTCAATTTCTTCTCGGTCTTCCGCCGGCTGCTCGGCATGGCCAACCGGCCGCGGCTGGCCATCCTGGCCGCCGCCACCCTGATCGGCCTGCCGGCCCAGATGTGGCCGCCCCTCCTGACCCGGGAAATCATGGACGACGTCATCATCGGCGGACAGGTGGAGCGCCTGCCCTGGCTGATCGGCATGATCATCCTCTGCGGGGCGGCGTTCTTCATCACCCGCTACATCGCCACCTATCTCGCCTCCTGGCTTTCGGCCCGGCTGATAGGCGATCTCCGTTCACTCCTCCACGAGCGCATGCAGCGACTGGCCCTCGGCTACTTCTCCCGGCGCGAGACGGGAGAGATGGCGTCCCGGGCCATGCACGACACCCAGGAATTGCAGCACTTCCTCATCGACGGGCTGCCCTACCTGTTCGTCAACACCCTGACCTTCTTCGCCATCGCCGGCATCCTCCTATGCCTTGACTGGCAACTGGCCCTAGTGGTGTTCATTCCGGTTCCCCCGCTGGTTTTCGGGGTGCGCTGGATTTGGAAAAGCCTGCACAGCCTGTTCCAGAAGGAGGGCAACCGCTGGGGTTCCCTTCACACCGTCCTTGGCGAATCCCTGCGCGGGCTTAGGGCGGTCAAGGCGGCGGGCCAGGAGGACGAGCGCTCCCAGCGCTTCGCCGGCCTGAACTCCGACGTTTTCAGCCTGGTGGTGGCGATTGACCGTTCCTACGCCGCCTTCAGCGAGGGCAGCTTCTGGCTCATGTCCATGGCGGTGGCGGCGGTGTGGTTCCTCGCCGCCACCCGCATCGTCGGGCGGTTGCCGGAGGAGGCCCTGACCCTGGGCGACGTCACTGCCTTCGTCGGCTACATGTGGATGTTCTACGGCCCGCTCCAATGGTTCACCGTCATCGCCAACTGGATGAACCACTCCTTCACCGCCGCCGAGCGCATCTTCACCGTCCTCGACGCCGAACCGGAAAACTACGACCCGCCGGAGGCGAAGGCGGCCCCCGCTTTCCGGGGACGGGTGGAATTCCGGAACGTCCGCTTCAGCTACGAGCGGGGAAAAGAGGTGATCAAGGGGATGAGCCTAGACATCCGGCCCGGCGAAATGATCGGACTGGTGGGAAAATCGGGCTCGGGCAAATCGACCATCATCAATTTGCTGTGCCGCTTTTACAATCCCGACTCGGGGGAGATCCTCATCGATGGACTGCCCATCCGGGAAATGCGGCTGGCCGACTTGCGCCGCCAGATCGGAATGGTGATGCAGGAGCCGTTCCTGTTCCGCGACTCGATCCTGGAAAACATCCGTTACGGCTGTCCGGAGGCGGATTTCGCCTTGGCGGTCCGGGCGGCCAAGGCGGCGCACGCGCACGATTTCATTATCGACAAGGAGTTCGGCTACGACACCCAGGTGGGCGAGGGCGGCCTAACCCTGTCCGGGGGCGAGCGGCAGCGCATCGCCATTGCCCGGGCCGTGCTCCGGGATCCGCCGATCCTAGTCCTGGACGAGGCCACCTCCAGCGTCGACTCGGAGACGGAAAAAGCCATCCAGTCCGCCTTGGCGGAGTTGGTCCGGGGCCGCACGGTGATCGCCATCGCGCACCGCCTGGCCACCCTGAGGAACGCCGATCGCCTGGTGGTGGTGGAAGAGGGCAGAATAGTGGAGGTGGGGCGCCACGAAGAGCTTATGGGGAAAGACGGCATCTACGCCAACCTGGTGCGGACCCAGACCGAATTGAACCGCCTGCGGGCCGAGGCCAACGCGGTCGCCCTGGAATAGCGCCGTTTTTCCGGATCGCCGCCGGATCACTTGGGGAAAAACCGCGCCGACTCGGCCTGGATGCGCACCGATATCGCGTTTTTGGCGGCGACCGAATCAGCCAGTTTCTCCCAGCCGCCAAAATGGTAGCGGATGGCAGGCGGAATCAAGCCCAGCAACCAGCCGATGGGGGCTGCGAACCATACCCCGTAGTACCCGAACCAGCCGCCCAGCAATATCGCCAGGCCGCCCTTGGCGAAGAGTTCGACCAAGCCGGAAACCAGGGGGTAAAAGGCGTCGCCCATGCCCCGGAGCGCGTTGTTGTGGATGATGATCAGGGCGAGGAAGGGATAGAGGCAACTGGAAACGCGCAGATACCCCCGGGCAATTTCCGTTATCTCCCCGATATGGGGATCCTCCGGCGCGATGAACAAACGGACAAAATCATCGCCAAAGATGAAAATCGCCCCGGCCGAGACGAAGCAAAGGATCATCACCACGCCGCCGATTTTCCAGAAGCCGTCCCGGATGCGCCGGATGCACCGCGCCCCTAGGTTCTGCCCAGCGAACACCGCAAAAGCCTCGGTGAAGGTGAAATACAATATGACGGTGAATTGCTGCACCCGGAGCGAAGTCAGATAGGCGGCGGTCACGTCGGATCCGAAGCTGTTCACCACCCCGAGGATGGTCATCTCGCCGACGGAAATGAATATGCCCTGCAGGGCCAGCGAAACGCCGATCCGGCCAATCATTCCGAGGTTGCGCCAATCCGGCCGCCAATCCTCCCGCCGCGGGCGGAAAATGGGATGACGGCCGGCGATGTAAAGCACGCAGATGACGGCCGACGCCGCCTGCGAAATGACGGTCGCCGCCGCCACTCCGGCCACGCCCAGGCCGAATTCCATCACGAAAAGCAAATCCAGCAGGATGTTCGTGACGGTGGAAAGGATGAGGAAATATAGCGGGGTGCGGCTGTCACCCACCGCCCGCAGAACGGCGGCGGCCGAATTGTAGACCACGGCGCCCAGGCCGCCGACGCCGACGCAAATGCGCATATAGGTCGCGGCGCCGTCCATTATCTCCGGCGGCGTGTTCAGGAGGCGCAGCAAGGTCCGCGAACCGTATAGGCCGAAAACGGTCATGGCAATGGCGCAAAGCCCGGAAATGTATATGGAACCGACCAGGGTGACGCGGACCATGCGCCGTCCGCCCGCCCCGAAATGCTGGGCCATGACGATGGAGCAGGCGGTGGCCAGGCCCAGCGTCGCCGAGAGGATGAGGAAGGTGGCCGAAGCGGTGGCGCCGATGGCCGCCAGATCCCGGGAGCCGTTGACGCGGCCGACGATCAGCATGTCGGCGATGTTGTAGAAAAGCTGGAAAATGCCGCCAATGAGCATGGGGACGGCGAATTTGAGGATCTGGCGGAGCGGCGGGCCGCTGGTCATGTCATTAAGCAAGCGCCATAACCCCTCTCGTC
>JAISYD010000330.1 GCA_031270145.1 Planctomycetota bacterium | reverse complement strand
GGGAGGGCCGCCTCGATGCGGGTGGCGTCGGCCACTTTCCCATCCTTGATGGGGACATTGAAGTCCACGCGCATCAGCACGCGCTTGCCCTTGACATCGATGTCGCGGATGGTTTTCTTTGGCATATCGATATCCTCCTGCGTGAGCGCCGGTCCGGCGATCCGTAAAGGGCGAATTGTCGCGTTTCGCGGCTTGCTGTCAATAGCAAACCCGGCCGGCAAAAGACAGTTGCCGCCGGCCCGGGATTGGCGTATAATGGCCGGAGTCATTCTGCCCCCGGGAGCCGCTAGCGCATGGCGATATTGCTGACCAACGACGACGGCGTCGAAGCCCCCGGCCTGGCCGCCCTGGCCGAGGCCCTGGACGGTCTCGACGACCTGGTGATCGCGGCCCCGCTCGAGAACCAGTCCGGCGTGGGGATGGGCATCAGCATCAACCGCGGCCTCAAGGCGAAAAGGTTTCCCGACGGACCCGGCGGCGTCCCTCGGCATTCCCTGGACGGCACCCCGGTGGACGCGGTTAAATACGCGCTGGGCTGGCTGCTCCGCGACAACCCTCCCCGCCTGGTGGCGAGCGGCATCAACCACGGCCCGAATCTGGGCCGGAATGTCCGCTGTTCAGGCACAGTCGGAGCCGCCCTTGAGGCCCTGGCCTCCGGCATCCCGGCCCTGGCGGTGTCGGTCGATTACGCGATCCCGCCCAATTGGGAGGGCGCCAAATTCTATGCCAGGAAACTGGCTGAAATGGCCCTGGCCCTGGCGGAAAGCCAGAAGGGCCGGCCCTTCCTGCTGAACCTAAACGTGCCGTCGCTTCCCCCGGACGAGATTCGCGGCTTGGCGGCGGCCCGGCACGGCGCCGGGGGCTTCCTGGACGGGCTGGCGGCGAATCCCGCCAGCGACGGCTTCGTCCTGGGCGGCGACTGGCTGTCCCCCCGGCCGGACAGCGGCTGCGACGCCGCCGCCTTCAACGCCGGCTTCGCCGTGGTCACGCCACTCCGCTTCGAGATGACGGACGACGCCCTGCTGGAGGAAATCCACCGCGGTTGGCGGAGGGAGCTGTCGCCCATTCCCGGGGGAGACAAAGGATGAACATGAGCGAAACCGCCGCCTTGGGCCGAATCGACCCGGAACGTTACCGCCATCCCGACGACCGCCAAGCGCTCGGACGCCTGGAAAAGATCCCGGGCTTCGCCAAGGGCATGGCCATGCTGGCGGAAATCGTCGGCGGCCAGGCCGAACGCCGCGGCGACATCGCCTCCATGATCCGGGTCGGCACAGGCGTTTACCCGCGCCTGCACGATCTGTGGAACGCGACCCAGGAACGTTTCGGCCTCGGGAACACCCCCCTGCACCTGGCCTTCCGCCCGGATCAGCCCTGGTCGTTCCAGGGCGGCGGCGAGGCGCGCATCCTGGTCATGGACCAGGCCTGGCTGGAAACCCTGCCGCCGGCCGAAATGGCCGCCCTCCTCGCCATGCGGGCGGGCGACATCCGTCTCGGGAACGCCGGCCGACTGGCGGCAACCGACGCGCTCCGCCGCATCCAGGATTTTTCCGGCCTGGCCGCCCTGCCGGCCGCCATGCTGTTCTGGGGTCTGGAGAACTGGCGGCGGGCCGCCATGTTCTCGTCCGACCGGGCCGCCGCCCTGGCGTTGGGGGAAGCCGGACCGGTGGCCGATCTGCTGCTCCGCTTGGCCGGCGCCGGCGGCCAGGCCTGGGGCGGCATCGCCGATCCCGACGCCCCGCGCCTTCAGGGCCTGGAGGCAGTTTCCCTGGGACGGGATTGGGGAAACAGCTTGCTCCGGCGTTTCGCCATAGCCATGAACCGCCAGAACAACGGGGCCCTGATCCGCCGCCTGGATCTCCTTTCCTGGTTCGCCGCCGGAACCCCGGCGCGCATCCTTTCCGGCGAACCGCCGGAGACGGAGACGGAAGCCGCCGCGGCCGGAGACGACGCGACCGGCCGGGAGGATTCCAAGCCGGCTTTCTGGGGGGCTTTCGCCGGCTTGCCGGACGATCCCCGGGAAGGACGGACAGACGCCGATCCAGGCCAGCCGAATCTGGCCGAGGCGGTTGAAAAAGGCTGGAGCGCCCTCCGCGAAGCGGGCGAGGCGCTTTGGCGATCATTGGATCCTTCCGCCAAGTCCGGATCGTCCGCCAGGGAGGGGATGCCCAACCGGCACGGGGACTGGCCTTGAAGGCCGACGCCGGCCGGAAGGCGGGGAAGCATATCCTGCCGGCGGCGTTTTTCCTGCTGTTTTCCATCTCCGGGGCGCCGGCGGAGGAACAGGGCGAATCCTCCGCCCCGACGCAGCCGCGGGCCAGGATCCGGGTGGAGATTCCCGCCGCCGGCGGCCCGATAGCCTATAGCGAAATGCCGGTTAAGCCGCTCCGGACCAACGCCGGGGAAAAAAGCGACCCGGCGGAAAAGGCGCCGGACGGAAAGAAAGCGGCGCTTGAGGGCGACGGCGGGCATTCCGGAAAAAACTCCGCCGACGCGGCCGCCAAGGTTCTCGCCGTCTTCGCCGGCAAACCGATAACCAATGTCGACGTCATGCGGGAACTGTGGCTTTCCCGGGGCGGCGAAACGCTCGACTGGATGATCGGTCGCGCCATAATCCTCAGGGAACTGGCGCGTCTGGGCCTGGAAGTGACCGAGCAGGAGGTTGACGAACGGCTGGCCGAGCACTTGAAAAGGCTGCGCCGGGTCTTCCCGAACCTCGACGATCCGGACGCCCTGGCCGGCGCCGCCTCGGGTATGCGCATAGAGGAATACCGGCAACGCTCGGTGTGGGCGGAACTGGCGCTCAGGAAGATTATGCGCAAGACCCTCCCGCCCACCGAGGCGCAGCTCAGGACCTATTATGCCGAAAGGCGGGCCGACTTCATCCAGCCGGAGCGGGCGCTGGTGTCCCAGGTATTCATCGCCCCCCCGGCGGATCCGGAAAACGACGGCGTATCGGGGCCGGACGACTGGGCCCTGGCGGAACGGCAAATCCTGGAAGCCCATACCCGCTTGCGGATGGGCGAAAATTTCGCCTCGGTGGCCCGCGCCTACGGCATGGGCGGGACGCTTTCCCGCTGGGTGACGCGCGGCGAGCTCCTCCGGGAGTTGGAGGACGCCGCCTTTGCCATGCGCCCGGGCTCCTTCTCCGCCCCGATCCGAACCTCCATGGGCTACCACATCATCAAAAACGAGGAAAAAACGGATCGGCGGCTGCCGGAATTCGAGGAGGCGCGGGAAGCGGCGCTGGCCGCCTACGAGGAAAAATTCTTCGTCCTCATGGCGGGCGAATTCATGGCCAAGTTGCGTGAGGACGCCTTGCGGGACGGCAGCCTGGTACTGGGCGAGTCCGCCGGAACCGGCGGATTGGAGGCGGCGCATGGCGTCAAGGCGGGTGAGTCTGACCGCTGATCCCGCAACCGCGCTCGACCTGGCGGTTGAGACGCTGGCCGGCGGCGGAGTGGCGATTTTCCCCACCGATACGGTTTACGGCGTCGGGGCGCTTTCAGGCCGAGCCGACGCCATCGGCAAACTCCGCCGTTTGAAGGGAAGGGAGGGGGCGGACGCCAAACCGTTCCAGTTCCTGGCGGCGGATTTGGCTATGGCGCGGGAACTGGGCGCCCTCCCCTGCCTCGGGGCGGAAAAGTTGGCCAGGCGTTTCTGGCCCGGGCCATTGACCCTGGTCGTGCCCGGAGCCGATGGTTCGGGAATCGGGATACGCGTCCCAAACTCCCCCTTTGTCCTGACGCTATGCCGCCGCCTCGGCAAGGCGCTGGTTTCCTCCAGCGCCAATCCGGCCGGCCAGCCGGCGCCAAGCGACGCGGACGCGGCGGACGCCTTCGGCGATCAGGCGGATCTGCTGCTTGACGGCGGCCGCATCGCCGGCGGCCTGCCCTCGACCGTGGCCAGTTGCCTGGAAGGGGAACTCCGCATTTTACGCGGGGGAGGGGTGGATCCCGGGGAGCTCTTCGCCGTCTGGCGGAGCTAGCCGCGGGGCGCGTTCCCGGCCGGAATTCCGTCGCGACGCGGACGCTTTTATATGATTTATTCATAAAAGTCTTCCGATCAACCGACAGACAATGGTTTTATAGGAGGAAAACATGGAAACGCCGAAAATCATCGCCATTGGCTCGGATCACGCCGCCCTGGAGGTCAAGGATCGATTGGCGGGGCATCTCAGGGATTTGGGCTGGGAGGTGCGGGATTTCACCGTCGTGGCGAACGGCAAGGCGGACTATCCGCTGGCCGGGCGGAAGGTGGCGCTGGCCGTAGCCGGGGGCGAATGCCCGAGGGGCGTCCTTCTTTGCGGCACCGGCCTCGGCATGAGCTATACGGCCAACCGGGTGCGGGGCGTGCGGGCCGCCCTCTGCCTCAACAGCGAATTCGCCGCCCTTTCCCGCGAGCACAATGACGCCAACATCCTGGTCATGCCGGGCCGGGCGACTATTTACGAGCCGCACGAGAAAATCCTCGACCTCTGGCTCGCCACCCCCTTTTCCGGGGATGAGCGCCATGTGAAACGCATCCGGATGATAGATGATCCGGAAGCCGGATGAGCGCCGCCGGGAACGAAAGCCGGACGGACGGGGAAGCCTTGATGGAGGCGGTGGCGATTGACGGCCCGGCCGGCGCCGGCAAAAGCAGCGTGGCCAAGAGGGTCGCCGCCCGGCGCGGGTTCCTGTACGTCGATACCGGCGCCATGTACCGGGCGGTGACCTTGGCGGCCATCAGCCGGAATGTCGATCTCCAGGATCCGGAAGCCTTGCTGGCGGTGGCCGAAAGCGTCGACATCTCCTTCAACGCCTCGGGCGACCGCTTGCTCCTGGACGGGACGGACGTGTCGGCGGAGATCCGCGGCCCGGAGGTGGCCCGCAAGGTTAGGTTCGCGGCCAGGGCGCCGGAAATCCGGGCAAGGCTGGTGAAAATGCAACAGGACCTGGCCGGGAAACGGCCGGTGGTGATGGAAGGCCGGGACATCGCCACCGTGGTGTTGCCGCGGGCGCGCTGGAAGTTTTTCCTTACCGCCAGCCCGGAGATTCGGGCCAGCCGCCGCCACTCCGAAATGCTGGCGGCCGGCCGGGAAATCCCCTTTGCCGAAATTTTGGCCGACATCCAGCGGCGGGACGCCTCGGACTACCAGGTCGGCCCCATGAAAGAGGCCCTCGATCTCGCGCGGGCCGGACAGGGCATCGCCTTAATCGACACCAGCGAGATGACGCCGGAGCGGGCGGCGGCGGAATTGCTGGCCAGGATGAAATAGCCGGTCCGCCGCTCAAGCCTCCGGAGACGCGGCGGCGGGAGGCGAGGCCGGCGGCGGCTGGTTCTTCCGCTTCAACTCGCCGTTGTCGTACTCGTCGTCGATCAGCGATTTGCCGGTTTCGTCCCATTCCCGCCAGGAGCCATGCGGCACGCCCCGGGAAAGGTTGATTTCCCGCGCTTTGCCGCCGTCCGGATGGAACCAGATCTGGGTTCCGTCCAGCTTGTCGTCCAGGTAGTTGAGGCGCATGTCCAAACCGCCGTCGGGCCGCCAGAAAACGCTGGGGCCGTTTTTCAGGCTGTGGCGGTAGGTCTCCTCGGCCTGGATTCGGCCGTTTTCATGCCAAGTCTTTTGCACCCCCTCGATTTTACCGGCATAGAAGGGGATGCTGGCCTGGATCGAGC
>JAISYD010000132.1 GCA_031270145.1 Planctomycetota bacterium | reverse complement strand
GAGGGTACGAAAATCGGCGATTCCGGACGCGAAGCCGGGGGATGGCGAAGGATCGGAAGGTGGAAGCGGTTGAATTGAAAGCCGCCGCAGCGGGTGCGGGTGTTGTGACTTTTTGGGATGGGTTTTGGAAAGAGGAGACGGGAAAATGCCGAACACGATGGAGAATTTCAGGATCAGGAACTTTCCGAGAGGATTTGAAAACATCGTCAGATCGTGGTTCAAGGTCATTCACGATTACAGCGACAAGGTCGACGGAGACGCGATTTACTGGTACAACGAACGAGTCAACGTCGGCGCCCTAGCGGCGGCGATGGCGCGGAACGACCTCACGGTCGTTGAGGAATTTGTCTGCTACAGGGGACGCGGAAAAAAACAATACATAGGGAGGGGAGACATCAGTTTTTACTACCATAACCAATGGTACCTCGCCGAGGCGAAAATGTATTGGCCGAACTTGACTTCCCGCACAAAACTGTCCACCGCGCAACAGTATCTGGACAAATCCCTGGACGACGTCAAGAAAATTTGGCAAAACGACAAGGATTCGTTGCCGTTCGGCTTGACTTTTATCGTTCCCCGAATCAAGCTTGCCGACGAGGACCACATCCAGGAGCTGATCGAAGCATACCTCGATCAGCTTGACGACTACCAGCATTGCGATATCTGGGCCTATTGCGCTCCGGGAAAGCTCCGTCGGCTTAAATCGGATTTGACGGACCTGTTTTATCCCCTGGTGATCATGTTGGGCAAGAAGTTGGCTTGAAGAGGGCATAGTCCCGGCAGAGAACCGAATGGCCCGTTCCGCAAAAGATTTGACTTTTTCGCGGAAACGGGGAAGATGACGCATTCGTCTTTTGCCTTTTCCGCCCGGCTGGCGGCGGCGAGGCGGGGGAGCCGCCGTCCGCCCGGGATCGGCGCGAGGGGAGGATGCGCCGCTGAAACGCCCGGAAAACAAGATGGGCGTCATGCCCGTGCGCCGCCTCCTGCTTTCGATGTCCTTCCCCATGGTCGTCTCCATGCTGGTGCAGGCTTGCTACAACGTGATCGACAGCGTTTTTGTCGCCCGGATCAACGAAAACGCCCTAACCGCCGTGTCCCTGGCCTTCCCCGTGCAGATGCTGATGATCGCCTTCGCCTCCGGCACCGGCGTGGGCATGAACGCCCTGCTCTCCCGGAGCCTGGGCGAGAAAAACTTCGACCGGGTGAACCGGACGGCGGCCAACGGCGTGTTCCTCGCCTGGGTCAGCTCCATCCCCTTCCTGCTGTTCGGGATTTTTTTCAGCGAAAGGTTTTTTCTCGCCCAGACCGGCGTCCGGGAGATAGTGGACTTCGGGCACGACTACCTGTCCATCGTCTGCCCGTTTTCCATCGCCGTCTTCAGCCAGATCGCCTTCGAGCGGCTGTTGATGTCCACCGGCCTGACGATTTACTCCATGCTGGCCCAGACGGCCGGCGCCGTGACCAACATCATCCTCGACCCCATCATGATCTTCGGGATGCTGGGCTGCCCGGAAATGGGCATGGCCGGGGCGGCCCTGGCCACGGTGATCGGGCAAACCCTGGCCGCGGCGCTCGCCCTTGGCTTCAACCTCGGGCGCAACCGCGAGATTGACTTCAGGGCCAGGGGCTTCCGGCCGGACCGGGAAATCATCGGGAAAATCTACCTCGTGGGCGCGCCGTCGATATTGATGGCCGCCACCGGCTCGGTCATGACCTACGGCATGAACCTGATCCTGATGGCGTTCACGCCCACGGCGGCGGCGGTGTTCGGCGTCTATTTCAAGCTGCAAAGCCTGCTGCTGCTGCCGGTATTCGGGCTGAACAACGGCATGGTGCCCATAGTGGCCTACAACTTCGGGGCCCGGAACCGGGAGCGCATCGTCAAGACCATCCGGCTCGCCGTCCTGTACGCGGAGGGGGTGATGCTCGCGGGGAGCTTGTTGTTCCAGCTTTTCCCCAACCAGCTGCTCGGGCTGTTCAACGCCAACGCGGCGATGCTGGCGCTGGGGGCGCCGGCCCTGCGCATCATCGGCATCCACTTTGTGCTGGCCGGGGCCTGCGTCGTCTTCATCTCAACCCTGCAGGCGCTGGGCAACGGGCTGGAAAGCCTGTTAATCGCCTTCACCCGGCAATTGGTGGTGCTGCTGCCGGCCGCCTGGCTCCTGTCCCTGACCGGCTCGGTCGGCGCCGTCTGGTGGGCCTTCCCCCTGGCCGAGTGCGCGACCCTGGCGGTTAGCGGCCATTTGCTGAAACGCGTCTTCCGGCAAAAAGTCGATGCCTGGTGCGCGGGCGGGAACTAGCCGTCAGAACCCCCCTTGCATGTTTTCGGGTATCCATTCGAGGAGCTGGTTCATCTGGCCGCTCTTGTAGACTATGGCGTTGTAAATGCGCTTCGATTGGGCCATCACCGCCGTGCCGGCCGCCAGAAAGGCGTATGGCTGATCCCGGGCGACGACCTCGTGCAGGCGCCGGTAGATGGCGTAGCGCCTGTCCTTGTCAAGGGTGCGGCGGCCCTCCTCGATCAGGCGGTCGGCCTCGGGCGAGGCGTAGGCCACATGGTTGCTGCTGCCCTCGCGGTTGGCGCCGGAACTGTGCCAGATTTGGTAGGGATCGCCCTCCACCCCGCCGGTCCAGGCCAGGGAACAAACATCGTAGTCCCGCTTCTCCAGCACCTGGGTGTAGACCGACCATTCAATCGGCTTGATGTCGGCCTTGACGCCGGCCTTGATCAGGTCCTGCTCGATGATCGCCGCCCACTTGCGGTTTTGGGTGGAGGAGGCCGGGATGATGAAGGTGAAGGCGAAGGGTTGGCGCTTCCCCGAGCCGGCGTAATCCTTGTCGAGGATGCCGTCCCCGTCGCTGTCGGTCCAGCCCGCTTCGGCCAGCAACTCCCCCGCCCGGGCCGGATCGAAGGGCAACGGCTCGACCGCGTGGTTGTAATAGGGGCTCTGGGGCACGAAGGGACCGGAGATAATCTTGCCGAGCCCCATGTACACTTCGTCCAGGATGCGCTTGCGGTTGGTCAGCAGGGTCAGGGCGGTGCGCACCCGGACGTCCTGGAAAAGCGGGCGTTGCATATTGTAGCCGACATAGCTCCAGGAGACGCCGTTATACTGGTATTTTTCGAATTTATAGCCGGGCGGCGCCTCCCCGGCCCGCTTTTTCCTGTCCCAGGCCAGCGAATCCGCGTGGGCGCCGTCGATGGACGGGGTCACCAGTTGGAAATCCGGGGCCGGGGTCTCTTCGTGCCATGGGGTCGGCAGCAGGCCGTAGACGTCCAGGCCCCCCTTCTGGAATTCCAGGAAGGAAACGCTGTTGTCGGGGATGACGCGGATGCGGCGGCTCTTGATGGGCGGCTTCGGGCCGTAGTAGTCCTCGTCCCGCTCCAACAGCACCTCGCTGTTTTTGTCCCATTTGATCAGTTTGTAGGGGCCGGTCCCCACGATCCATTGGTTGCGGGGAGAGGAAATGAACTCCTCGGCGAAGCGCTCGTCGCTCCAGGCCGGATCCGGGCGGTAGTAATGCTCCGGCAGCGGCTGCATGCCCAGGGTGAACTCCTCCCCCAGACTGTAGGGCTCCTTCCAAATCACCCGGAAGACAAGATCGTCGACAATCTCCACGCGATCCAGCAATTCGTAATAGTTGCGGATGGCCTCGCAGGGGATGGCCGGGTTCTGGAGGGTGTTCCAGTAAAAGAGAAAATCCCCGGCCGTGACCCGCTTGGCGGGAATCTCCCGCCGGGTCGCCGGATCCGTCGCGGCCTGCCAAAAAATATTGTCGCGGAGGCGGATGGTGTAGACCAGGCCGTCGGGGCTGACCTCCCACGCCTCGGCCAACAGCGGCTCGAAGCGGGTGAGGTCGTTGGAATTCCGGCCGGCCAGGCTGTCCACCAATTGGTTCCAAATCGAGGAGACCGTGGCCTCGTTGTTGATCATGGGATTGAGATTGCCGGGCAGGCTGACGGTCCGGCTGACGACGCCGCCGCCCTCCTCCGCCGCGGGATCCCGGAGATCGTCGTCCAGGAAGCCGCCGCTGGCCGGTTTGGCGGCGGCGGCCTCCCCGGCGGCATTGGCCGGACTGGCGGGAAGGGCGGCCGCGCCCCCCGCCTCCAGCCGCCGAAGGGAGGAGCTGAGGCGATCCACCGCGTCGGCCAGGCGGTTAAGGGTCTGATCGCCGCGGGCGGTCTGCAGGCGCGAGGCGTCCAGGGCGTCGATCGCCAGGTAAAGGCCGACCAGGACGGCGCCGAGGTTGAGCAGGAACAGGAATGCGTTCAACAACGGATTGGGGCGCATACAGGGCCTTTGTCTATCCAATGGACTTGCGGTCGCAAAGCGCGTCGTATTTTTCCAGGCCAATCCATTGTATTCAAAATCGGCATTCCGTCAATAAAGGTGCGAAAGGCTCTTTGACCAAACCATGCGCTTGCTTCTTCCTTTCCCTCGTCAGCCCCGGCCAGTCGTCAACCGGCTTCATCGCCGGCGCCCCGGTCGCGAATCCCGCCGCGTCAACTTGCCCTCCAGCGTCTTTTTGTCGCCCCCGGCGAAAATTGTTCCACTCCGCCGGCGAATCGCTATAATCGGGGCGAAATTTGGGAGATGTTGACGAAATGTCGGAATTCAGCAAATACTTGTCGCACGACCGGGTGGCCATCCTGGACGTCAAGAACAAGCGGCAGGCCATAGACGGCGCCCTGGAGCTTTTGCGCGACTCCCCGAGCATCGCGGACTTCCCGCGGGCGGCGGCCTCCATTTGGCAGCGGGAAGAGGTCATGACCACCGGCCTGGGCATCGGGATCGGGGCTCCCCACGTCATCAACTCGTCGGTGCGCTTCCCCATCGCCGCCCTGATCATCTGCCGGAACGGGGTCGATTACGGCAGCCTCGACGGCATCCCCGTCCGGCTCATTCTCCTGGTGGCCCTGCCCGAGGACAGCCGGGCCGAATGGCTGCGCTACCTGGCCAAGGCCTCGTCCATTTTCCGCGACGACGCCATGCGCCACAAACTGTTCGCCGCCGCCACTCCCGAGGCGCTTTGGGACTTGGTCAAGGATCTTTGAATGGCGGACTGGCATTTCCGCGAAAATCGGAATGGCGGCGGCAGGGGAGGCAAGCTGGACTCCTGCCCGGCCTGCGGCCGCTTGGTGCGCGGAGGCGGGGAGTTCTGCCCCTATTGCGCCCGGCGCCTGCGGCCGGAAAGCGGCTGGCGCTCGCACTGGCGGCGGATCCGGCAAAAGCCGTTCCCGGCGACCCGTCTGCTGCTCGGACTGCTGATCGGCGTCTTTTTCCTGCAGTTCGCCGTCAACTTGCTGTTGCCGTCCGAATACCGGAATTTGGGGGGCGCGGGAGGTTTTTCGCCGTTCGACGCCTACCCGGTCGTCTACCATTTGCTGGGCTGGAGTTCGGCCAGGCTGGTGTTTGGGGAGCATCAATATTGGCGGCTGGTCACGTACATTTTCCTGCACGGCGGCCTGATCCACATCTTTTTCAACGGCTGGATGCTAAGGGACCTGGGCCGACTGGCGGAGCGGGCCTGGGGCGGCCGGGAGGTTTTCGCCGTCTTTGTGCTGACCGGCTGCGCCGGCGGCCTGGCCAGCGCCGGCCTCGGCCAGCTTTCCGGCCACCAGGTTAACACCATCGGCGCCTCCGGCGCCGTCTGCGGCCTGCTTGGCCTGCTGCTGGGCGCCGAATACCGCCTGTGCGGCCGCAACCTCCGGGCGCTCATGGAGTCGTCGCTACTGCGCTCCTGCGTTTACATCATCGCCTTCGGCCTGCTGATGCCCGGCATCGACAACGCGGCGCACCTCGGCGGCCTGGCTTCCGGCGGTCTCCTGGGCTACTTCCTCCCGCCGCCCGCCGCCGGCCGAGGCTGGCCGCCGCGCCGGAAGGTTTGGGACGCGGCCGCCCTCCTCGCCCTGGCCATGCTGGCCGGCTCGTGGCTGGCCGCCGGCATTTACTGTGTCGAAGTTTTGCTTGGATGAAACGACGTTGGCTGGAGCGGGCGGGACCCCGGCATGGCGCGGTCCGCGGGCAGCGTCCGGAATTTGGCGCAAAATTTGAAAATGCAGTCCTCAAGTCGAGGGCGACCATATAATCAGGAAAGGCCCTTGACGTCCAGGCCGGAAAGGAGTACAATGCCTTTTTCGGCGGGTTTCCGATTGCGGCAGCCAAGGCCGGCCGCGAGTGTATGGGGTTTTGCCCGCCCGGATCTTTGCGCAGGAGACAACCGATGGCGGAAACCCCAAGCGTAACCATCGTTCCACCCTCCCGGGAATTGCTGGAGAAGATAGCCGACACGCTCCGCTTCGTCTCGGCCGACCAAGTGCAGAAGGCCAATTCAGGCCATCCCGGCATGCCCATGGGCGCGGCGGAAATCGCCGCCGTGCTCCTTACCCGGCTTAAAATCGATTTCCGGGACGCCAAGTGGATCAACCGCGACCGCTTCGTCCTTTCCGCCGGCCACGCCTCGGCCCTGCTTTATTCCATGCTCTGCCTCCAAGGCTTCCTGACCCTAGACGATCTGCGGGATTTCCGGCAACTGGGCTCGCGCACCCCCGGGCATCCCGAGATGGACGCCACCCCCGGCGTCGACGCCTCCACCGGTCCCCTGGGCGCCGGCATCGGCATGGCGACGGGCATGGCGGCGGCGGAGCGCATGCTGGCCGAAACCTACAACACGCCGAAATTCGACGTCATCGATCACTTCACCTACGTCCTGGCGGGCGACGGCTGCCTGATGGAGGGCGTCGCCTACGAGGCCATGAGCCTAGCCGGGCACCTTGGCCTCGGCCGCCTCATCGTCGTCTACGACTCGAACCGGGTGAGCATCGACGGCGGGACCGACCTGACCTTCGGCGAGGACGTCGGCGCCCGCGCCGCCGCCATGGGCTGGCGGGTTTGGGAGGTGGACGGCCACAACGTGGAGGAACTGGGCGCCGCCCTCGACCAGGCGCGGGAAGACCTGGCCCGCCCCAGCCTTGTCATCGCCCGCACCACCATCGCCAAGGGCTGCCCGAACAAGGCCGGAAAGTCCAGTTCGCACGGGGCGCCGATCGGGATCGAGGAATTGGCCGCCGCCAAGGCCGGCCGGGGCTGGCCGGCCGAGGACTTCCACATCCCCGCCGAGGTCTCGGACTATTTTGACGTGCGCCGAGGCGAGTGGCTGGCCATGCGCCAGGAGTGGAACCAGCTTTTCGCCCTCTACGCCAAGAAGCATCACGCCTTGTGCCGGGAATTGCAGCGCATCCTCGCGGGCGAACTGCCGAAGCAGTGGAAAAACGCCGTCGCCCCCTTCCCAATTGAAAAGCCCCTGGCCACCCGGGCCGCCGGCAACCAGGTCATGAACCAGCTCGGGGCCGCCATCCCGGAACTGGTGGGCGGCTCGGCCGACCTGACCCCGGCCAACCTCACGGAAATCAAGTCGGGCTGCAATCCGGATTTCATCAACAGCGGCTTTTTCCAGGGCCGCAACCTGCATTTCGGGGTGCGGGAGCACGCCATGGGCTGTTTCACCAACGGCCTGGCCCTGCACGGCGGCTTCATCCCCTATTGCGCCACCTTCCTGGTTTTCCACGACTACATGCGGCCGACCCTGCGGCTGGCGGCGCTGATGCGGATACGGAGCATCTTCGTCCACACCCACGACGCCTTCATGGTCGGGGAGGACGGCCCGACGCACCAGCCGGTCGAACAGTTGGCGTCGCTTAGGGCCATCCCCCGCATCCAGGTCTGGCGGCCGGCCGACGCCAACGAGACCATCTACGCCTGGCAGGCGGCCCTGGAGCGCAAGGACGGCCCAACCGCCATCTGCCTGTCCAGACAGGAGTTGCCGGTGCTTGACCGCTCCAGCCTGGCTCCGGCGCGGGAGACCCTCAAGGGCATGTATGTCCTGCAGCCCGAAGGGGAGGAACAGGCGGAGATTCTGCTGATCGCCACCGGCGGCGACGTGCCGCTGGCGCTGGCAACCGCCGCGGCCCTGCGGGAACGCGGCCGCACGACGCGGGTGGCGAGCGCCCCCTGCCTCGAGGCGTTCAAGCTCCAGGCCGAGGGCTATCGGAAAAAGATCCTTCCCAAGCGACTGCGGAAGCGCCTAGTCATCGAGGCCGGCATTGTCCAGGGCTGGGAGGGGATACTAGGGGACGCCGGCCTCTTCATCGGCCTGGACGACTTCGGCCATTCCGGGAAACCGGCGGAGCTGGCGGAAAAGCTGGGCTTCACGGTTCCGGCCATCCTCGCGAAAATCGACTCGGCCGGTTGGTGAGGAATCAGGGGTTTTCCCATGGCCGCGACGCCCCCTTCCCGATCCGGCCCGCCGAAGGCGCCCGGGGGACGGCGCGCCATAGGCATGGTTTTTTTTCTGCTGGCCGCCGCCGTCCCGGCGGCGGAACCGGCGGACGCGTCCGGCCCAAGCGGCGAGCGCGCCCGCTTGGCCCGTTCCCAATACCTGCATGATTTCGAGAATCGCCGGGATCCCGACAGCGGCGCTTTTTTGCCGTCTTCCGCCGCCCTGAACAACTCCGGCTGGCCCGACTTCTGGGAGCCGATCCGGGCAGTGGGCTTTTCCGAACACCTGCTGGCCGGCGTGGAAGTGGTCCCGGACGACAGCGGGCAAATCCCCGGCGCCTACCGCGACCTCCCCAACCATGTCCTCAGGATCGGCTTTGACGGCGGCCGGGTCGGCCTGCGGACGCGCGTCCCGGTGCCGGTGGATCCGGACCTGTCCTACGAATTCTCCCTCATTTCCCGCGACTCCGGCCTCCAGGGCGCCCGCATCCAGGCCGGGGTCGAATGGCTGAAAATAGATTCAACCAGTTCGCGCCAGCTCCGCTCCGACGAAATCCCCGATTTCGTCCCAGGCCAAACCGACTGGCCGGTCTCGCCCCGGCGGATGCTGGTGAGCGATCCGCCGCCCGGCGCCAACGCCGCGCGCTTCTTCCTGATCCTTGGCCGCGATCCCCGGGAAATCGGCGGTTCCTACCTGGGCGAAATCCGCTTTGACAACCTAGCCTTCAGGCCCAGGCCCCGGATAAGCGCCGAACCCGCCCCGGCGGCGGACGGGAAACCGGATCCCCGCCTGGTGCGGGTGCGCTACTCCGGCCTGTTCGACAACATTCCGGATCCCGCCAATCCCGGTTATTTCCGGGGCAAGCGCTATTCGCGCCGGCTGACGGCGACCGATGTCCTCAACCGACCAATCCGGCTGGGCTCGGCGGAAAAAAGCGACGTCGAGGCCGACGCCTCCGGGAGCGCGGCGGAAAACATCGGGTTGCCAGGCGACCGCTTCGGCGTGTATTACCTTGACATCAACCTGTACGACGCCGAGGGGCGGGCGGCGGGCGGCAATCTGCGGGCGGTGGCCCTGCCGCGGCCCGAGCGGCCAACCGACCCCCTGGCCATCCGCCAGGGGCGGCCCGCCTTCGGCGTCAGGATCGGGGCAATCCCCGGGGAAATCCTGGCCGACGCCAATTTTCTCCGCCGCCTGGTGCGAGGGACCGGCGCCCGGATGGCGAAGATCGTGCCCTGGCGCGATTCCTATGCCGGAAGCGATGACGACGAAGCCTATTACCAACTCATGACCGGAGCCCTCCGCAACCTCCGGGCGGCCGGAATCGGGGTGATCGGAACCATCCGCCCGCCCGCCGGACGGTTCGGGCAAACCGGCATCGCCGACGTCATGGCCGAGGCGCCCGAACGACTAGCCGAGGCGCTGGCCGGGGCGGGCCGCAACTTCGGCCTCCTGGTGGACGCCTGGCAATGGGGCGACGACCCGGACGCCAGCCTTTTCGGCGTTCCGGCCGGGGAAGGGAGCGATCGGCTTGCCGCCGCCCTGGCCAAATTCGCCGCCGGCTTGCCGGTAGCGGTCAACCGGCTGGCCGGGACGGGCGGCGCGGGAAGCGGCGGGGACGGCTTTCCGTTCAAGGTAGAAACCGCCAACCTGTTTTTCCCCGACGCCGATAGCGAGGTCTGGGAGGACGCGGCGCCGGTTTTCCCCTGGCTGTTCGAACCCTATTTCAACGAGCGGGGGCGCATTTACCCGCCCGCCCGGCTGTCCCGGCTGGCGCCGGAGCCGCCGGGCGACGCCATCGAGGCCCAGGCGCGGGCGAAGAAGCGGCTTGGCTCCTGGCTGACCCTGGAATCGCCGCCGGCCTGGCCGCGGGAAGCAAACGCCGGGTCGGAGAAGGCGCAACTGGATCAATTCCTCGTCCGCACCATCCAGGCGGCGGCGCTTGCCCCGGATCTGGTGTTCCCGGGCGAGCTTTTCGATCCGGAGCGGGGACTGCTCCGGCAAGGCGATTGGCGGGGCAATATCCTGGAAACCATGGCCCGCCCCGCCTATCTCGCCGCCAGCGTGGCCTCCGAGCTGCTGGAAGGAGCCGAATACCTGGGGCAGCTCGGGTTGCTGCCGCCTTTCGAGGCTCATGTCTTCCGGCGGCCAGGCGCCGACGAGGCGGTGATAGCCATTTGGCACCACGACGCCCGGGAGGAGCGCCGCCTTCCCAGGGCGGAGATAGCCGAGGGGCCGATCCTCACCAGGATCGACTGGGCCGGCAACCGGGATCCGCTGCCGGCTTCGATCCCGGTCTGGCGGACGCCGTCCTTCATCACCGGCCTTTCCGCTTCCCTGGCCCTCACCAGGATGAGCGTCAGGGTGGCTCCGGAACCGCCGCTCTTCGCCGACGCCCGGCGGCAAAACCAAACCATCGAGGTGGTCAACCACCTGGCGGCGCAGACGCCGGTCGTCCTTCGCCTGAGCTATGCCGCCCGACGGTCCGACGGCGGCATGGAAAACAACTGGACCGTGATTCCCCCGGAGTCGCGCCTGAACCTGCCGCCGGCGTCGCCAACCTTCGCGCCGGTCCGGCTGAGGCTGTCCGTCGGCCCGGACGCCAACAGCCAGACGGAAATCGCCGGCCCGGGCTGGTCGGACAAGTCGGGCTGGAAGCTGGCCAAGGCGGACATGCGGATCAACGCCGCCCAGCCGGCCGACATGACGCTATACCTGCCTTTCCGGCTGCAATCCGAGCTTGACGTGGACATCGAGAGGCTGCCGCGGGCCGACGATCCCGGCTTCGCCATCCTGCAGCTGCGGCTGCGCTGGCAGCCCAGATCGCCGCGCCGGGAGATACGGCTGTTCCCCTACTACATGAAGCGCGGCGGGATGCGGGAGCAGCTTCCCTTCCCGATCACCGTGCGGGCCACGCCGCCGGAACTCCGAGGGAAGCCGGAAGCCATGTTCGAGTCGGCGGAGCTGCGCATACCTTTGACCCCAAGGGCGCAAACCTGGATCGGGCTGCGGGAGGACGGCGGCAGTTCCTTCTTCCTGGCCGACGTGACGGGATTCCTCGACGCGCCGTGAGGCCGGCCGGCTTGCGGCGGATACGTCCACCCCCGCCTCAGACGGTTTCCACGACCACGTCGTCGTTGGTGTAGACGCAGAGGCCGCCGGCGATCCGCAGGGACTCCCGGACGATTTCCGCGGCCGGCAGGGGACTGTGGCGCAAAAGGGCCCGGGCGGCGGCCAGGGCGTAGCCCGAGCCGGAACCGATGGACATAACGTCGTCATCCGGCTCGATGACGTCGCCGCCGCCGCCCAGCAGGAGCATCCGCTCCCGGTCAATCACGATCAAGCTGCTTTCCAGGCGGCGCAGCACCCGGTCGGTCCGCCATTCCTTGGCCATCTCGATGGCGGCCCGGGTGATATTGTTGTTGTACTCGGACAGCTTCTTCTCAAAGCGATCCAACAAGGCGAAGGCGTCGGCGACCGAGCCGGCGAAGCCGATCCTGACCTTGCCGTCCGCCAGGGAGCGGATTTTCCTGGCCGAGGCCTTGATCATCATGTTGCCCAGCGTCACCTGCCCGTCGCCGCCGATGGCCGCCTGGCCATCCCGGCGCACCGCCAGTATGGTGGTGCCGCGGATGCGACGATCCCCGTCCGATCCCATGCGTTTCCCTCCCCACCCGGTCCGACAAGAAAAATAGGCAAAAAAAACTTGCCAACGCGCCATTTTAGCATATAGTTGTCGCATTGGCAAGGTTCAGGCCGGAATTTTGGAACGGCCGGAACCCAACACCTTTGGCTATGCGGACAAGCGACATTGGGGGATGTTATGACGCGCATGAGTGAAAAAGCGGTACTGGCGGCCGCAATCGCGTTTTTGGCGGCTTGGTTCCCGGCGTTGGCCGGAACCCCGACTTCCCCGACCCCGACAGCGTCCCTGGCTTCCATTTCGGTGCAGCGGATATTCAAGGACACCCTGCCGTCGGTGGCCGATTACAGCCAGACCGCCCATTCCCAGGCCCAAGCCCCCAGCCCGGCCATCGGCTCCGAAACCGGCCTGGCGTCGCCGATTTGCGGCGCCTCCATTTGCGGCCCCAATTCCAACTGGGTGATGTGGGACACCCCTTTTATGCAATTTGACCGCAGGGACGCCGACAGCGCCGATTTCGGCTACAAGTTCAGGAGCGACGGCTTCGCCACCGGCATTTCCCGCCTGTTCGGCGAATACGCCGCCGTCGGCCTGGCCCTCGGCTACGACCGGCGCAAATTGGACGGCAAGGACAACGCCCCGCAAAGAAGCAAGGGCGACGCCTTCCACGCCGCCATTTACGGCGGCGCCGGCTTCGGCTCCCTCTTTGTCGACGCCTATGCCGGCTTCTCCTGGACCTCGGAAAGAGGCAACAACGGCGCCGCGGCGGCAATCTCAAGCAATTACGGCGATTCCATCTTTTCCGGCGGCATAAAGGCCAGCTATGTCCTGACCATCGCCCAGGAAATCCGCCTCGTCCCCCATATCGGCTTCGATTACAGCCATTTGCGGAACGGCTCTTACAACGAGGGCGGCGCCGGCGGCCAGGCCGTCAAGGCGGCGTCGCACGATTTCGCGCAGATTCCGCTAGGCGTCGCGATCAACAAGACCTTCTCCTCCGACTTCCTGAATTACGCCGGCAATCCCTCGCTCTGGACTCCGGAGATCCGGGCCGCCTTCACGCCGCAAATCGGCTCCCAACGGATCAGGAACGAATATTGGAGCGGCCAGGATTTCACCGCCGGGAATGCCGGCCGCTACCTCGCTTCGGCCGGGGCCGGCCTGAAGGTGCAGATCAATGATCGCTTCATCCTAGGCGTCGACTATGATTGCCGCCTGGCCAAAAAATACCGCTCCCATGTGATAACCGGCACGTACGGGATAAGCTTTTGAGCCGGCCGGGAAGATTGATGACCGCCTCCGGCCGCGAGCGTGCCTGTTCGCGGCCGGTTTTTGTCTTAGCCCGCTGAATGGAGCGCCCATGGAACTTCCGCCGGCCAACCGCCTGGAAAAACTCCCTCCCTACCTTTTTGCCGACCTGCGCCGCAAAATCGCCGCCAAAAAGGCCCAGGGGATTAAGATCATTTCCCTTGGCATCGGGGATCCCGACCTACCCACCCCGCAGCCGATCATTGATGAGTTGATCCGCTCGGTCGTCAATCCGGACGACGCGGATCGCCACCGCTACGGCTGCGATTGCCCGGTGGCGGATCTGCCGGCCTCGATTAAGGGATTTTACCGCCGCCGCTACGGGGTCGAACTGGACGACAGCCAGATCGCCGTCACCTCCGGCTCCAAGGACGCCATCGTGCAGTTCTGCCTGGGATTGCTGAATCCGGGCGACCTGGGGATCGCGCCTCAGCCCGGCTATCCCACCTACAACATCGGCCATGTCTTCTGCTCGGCCAACACCTATTACGTTCCGCTCCGCCAAAGCAACGGCTGGCTCCTGGATTTCCGGGAAATACCGCCCGAAACGGCGCAACAGGCCAAGCTGCTCTGGATCAACTACCCGAACAATCCCACCACCGCCACGGCGCCGCTCGAATTTTTCCGCCAGGCGGTGGAATTCGGCCGCCGGCACAACATCCTAATCTGCCACGACTCGGCGTATTCGGAAAACACCTATGACGGCTACAAATCGCCCTCCATCCTCGAAGTCCCCGGAGCCGCCGACGCCGCGGTGGAGTTCTACTCCCTCTCGAAAGGCTTCAGCATGACCGGCTGGCGGGCGGGCTGCGTGGTCGGCAACCCCGCCGCCATCAAGGCGCTGAGGCTGGTCAAGGACAACGTCGACAACGGCATGCTCCGGGCCATCCAGTTCGCCGCCGCCAAGGCGCTTGACAACCTGGAGACCCTGACCCCGCCCATCAACGCCGTCTACCGCCGCCGCCGCGACCTGGTGGTGGAAACGCTCGGGCAAGCCGGCTGGCCGGTGGAAATCCCCAAGGCCACCATCTATGTCTGGGCGCCGACGCCGGAAAAATACCGGGGATCATCCGCCGCCTTCGCCGAGGATCTCCTGGAAAAGGCCGGGGTGGTGGTCACCCCCGGACGCGGCTACGGCGTCCCGGGCGACGGCTATTACCGCATCTCCCTCACCTATCCGGACGCGGTCATCGCGGAAGCGCTGGAGCGCATCCGGAAATTGGCGGGAAAATAACCTTCGCGCCTCCCCCGCTCTTCAACTCTGACCGGCGGAAAGCGCCGCCCGGCCGGCGGTTTCCGCCGGCGGCGGCGGCGCCCCAAATAATCAATCCGCCATTCCAAGCACCACGCAGAGCGCCAGGGCAAAACCACGCGGCCGGGAGGCAAATCCCGCGCTCTGCCTCCAATGGCGGCTGGGAAAAAGCAACATCATCGCAACCTGCTATTCATAATCAAGTTTCAATAATTATAGCGCCGCGCCCGGGAAGCCGAAACGATGCCCGGGACAGGCATCGCCCCTCTACAACTTTGCCGACATCATGCCTATTCGTCTTGAAATATTGCCAGCTAAAAAAAATTGGCATTGGATTTGCGATTCATGAATTGAGGCAAAAGGAGGAACGATATGGCGGTCTGGGTGGAAGGCCTGATTCAGCGCGAAAGCGTGCCGGTCCTGGAAGCGGCCTTGGGCTTCGCCCATCAGCGGCACCTGAACATCATGAACAACATCGCCAATGTCGAAACGCCCTATTACAAGCGGAAGGTACTGCCGGAAGCCAAGTTTCATAAAATCATGCAAAACGCCCTGGACGAGCGCTACCGCAGCCACTGGAACGAGTTCACCCCGAAAGGCGCGGCCGGCGTCCGCTTCCATCACAATCATCTGCCCATAGCCTCCGAGCGCGAGGGCGGGGAATGGGGGCCGGAGCGACACGACGAGAACAACGTGGTGATTGAAAAGGAAATGGCCGACCTGGCGAAAAATTCGGCCTATATAGAAGCCTTGCAGCAGGTTTTCAAGAACAAGACCAA
>JAISYD010000116.1 GCA_031270145.1 Planctomycetota bacterium | reverse complement strand
GACGAGCGGATCGACGGCGAGCTTGACGACTCGATCCGGATCCCTGGCGGCGGTTTCCTCGATATCCACGCCGCCGACGGGAGAGAAGATGACGACCGGCCCTTTTCCCAGGCGATCAAGGGCGACGCTCAGATACCACTCGCTTTTGATATCGACGCATGGCGCCAGCAGAACCGAATTTACCGTATGCCCCTTGATATCCATTCCGAGAATGTCGCCGCAGCCTTGCCGCAACTCGGCGGCATTCCGAACCACCCGAATCCCGCCGGCTTTGCCGCGGCCGCCCGTTTGCACCTGGGCCTTGACAACACACGGAAATTCGGTCCAGTCTTCCAGGCATTCGAGCCGATCCGCCGATTCGACGACGCGACCCCGGGAAACGGGCAGGTCGAACCGCTCAAACAGCTCCTTCGCCTTGTATTCCATCAGATCCATAAATATCGGCTCTCCTGAATTCTCACAATTTGTGTACGCTCAAGCTGTCCGCGTCATGAGCCGCCTCCATGACGATCTCGCTCACGGTCGGGTGGGGATGTATCGTTTCGGCCAGTTCCGCCACGGTCCCTTCCGCCTCCATGACGGCGGCCAATTCCGCAATCATGTCGGTGGCATGCGGCGCCACCAGGTGGGCGCCGAGTATTTCGCCGGTCTGCGCGTCGACGATCAGTTTCGCCAGCCCCTCGCTTTCGCCCATAACCACGCTTTTGCCGTTGGCGGCGACGGGAAAGGAGCCTATCCGGATTTGCCGGCCCGCTTCCTTGGCCGCCTCCTCGGTCAAGCCAATGGCGGCGACCTCGGGATGGGTGTAGACGCAGGCGGGAATGTGCTCGTAACGCATTCGCGATTCCCGGCCGACGATATCGTCCACCGCCGCCAGCGCCTGGGCGCTGGCCACATGGGCGAGCTGGAGCTTGCCGGTGCAATCGCCAACCGCGTAGACGCCGGCCAGGTTGGTGCGCATGCGCTCGTCGACGGCGATGGCATGTCCGTCCAGAACCAGGCCGGCCCGGTCCAGTCCGGTCAGCTCCGGCCGCCGTCCGGCGGCCAGCACAACCGCCTCGGCGGCGACGGTGAGCGTTTCGCCGCCATGCTCGTAGGTGACCGCCAGTCCGTCCGTTTTGGCAATCCCCCGCACCTTGGCCGAGACGTGAATGGTCAGGCCGCGTTTTTTGCAGATCCGGGAGACGGTTTGGCCGACGTCCCGATCCATGCCGGCCAGGATGCCCGGCAACAGTTCCAGGACGATCACCCGCTTCCCAAGGCCGGAAAACAGGGAAGCGAACTCCATGCCGACAACGCCGCCGCCGACAATGACGAACGAGTCGGGCAGCCGGTCCATGGCCAACACGGAGTCGGAGGTCATAACCCCCGGCAGATCGCGTCCGGGCAAAGGCGGCAGGACGGGGATGGAACCGGTGGCGACGATGACTTTGTCGGCCCGCAGCCGGATCTGGCCGTCCACCGCCACGGTCCGGTCCGGCAGCAGCTCGCCGCGGCCGCGGACCAGGGTGACGCGCGCCGTCTTGACCAGCGCCTCGATGCCTTTCACCAGCCGATCGACGACCGCATTCTTGCGGGCCGCCATGGCGGCATAGTCATAGCCGACGTCGGAAACGCGAACGCCGAAATCCGCCGCCTTGAGCGCGGTCCGATAGACCTGGGCGCTGTGCAGGAGGCTTTTGGTCGGAATGCATCCGCGATTGAGGCAAGTGCCGCCAAGCCGATCCTTTTCGAACAGCGCCGTCTTCAGCCCCAATTTGGCGGCGCGGATGGCCGCGACGTAACCTCCCGGTCCGCCGCCCAATACCGCCACGTCATAGGTATCCATAATGGCCGCCTTCATAACAAACGGTAGGGATTTTCCAGATAATCCTTGACGCCGACCAGAAACCGGGCCGCCGGCGCGCCGTCGATGACCCGGTGATCGTAGGACAGGGTCAGGGCCATGACCGGATGTATCTCCATCCGGTCGCCCACCGCCACCGGCGTCGGCTCGATTTTGCCGACGGCGAGGATTCCCGATTCCGGCGGATTGATGATGGCGGTGAATTCGTCCAGCCCGAACATGCCAAGGTTGGAAATGGTGAACGAGCCGTGACCATAGTCGTCCGGCTCCAGCGTCCCTTCCCGCGCCCTGGCGGCGATCTCCTTGATGGCGGCGGACAGCCGGGACAGGGTCATGCGATCGGCGTCCCTGACCACCGGCACCACCAATCCCTCCGGAAGCGCCACGGCAATGCCCAAATTGACGCAATCCTTGTACAGGACGCCGTCGGGTACAACCTCGACGTTCATTTCGGGATGATCGCGCAACGCCCGCGCAACGCCGAGGGCGATCAGATCGGTGAATGACGCCTTGTTTCCGGCCGCCTTGAGTCCGTCGCGGCAGCGGGCCGCCTCGGTCATGCGCACCCGGACCCGATGGCTGGCCTGGGCGTTCTCGTTGAGGCTTTGCTTCATGCGTTTGGCGATGATCTTGCGCATGGTGGACATCGGCCTGATGTCCGGCCCGTCCGATTCCCGATCGCGAAGGGCCAGGACATCCGCCTTGCGGATTTTCCCGTGCCGCGAGCCGGCGGCCTGATCCAGGGGCACGCCGAACCGTTCCGCCACCCTCCGCGCCAGGGGCGTGGCCTTGGGCGCCGAGGCGGCGGCCGCCAGTACGTCCCTCTCCACCACCATGCCGTCGGGGGCGGAACCGGAGAGGCGCGCCAAGTCGACGCCAAATTCCCCGGCGCGCAATCGGGCGCGCGGCGTCGCGAAAATTTTGCCGGCGGCGGCCGCGGCGGCCTTCGGCGTCGACGGGGTCGGCTCCGCGTCGGCGACCGCCGGGGCGGGCTTTTTCCCCTCCAGCCGCGCCGCCTGATCCAGCAAGGCGGATATATCCTCTCCGGGCGCGCCGATAACGGCGATGAGTTCGGCGATGGGTACGGTTTCGCCTTCGCCGCGGACAATCTTCAACAGGACGCCGTCCGCCGCGGCGTCGATGGCCATCGTCGTCTTGTCCGTCTCCATTTCGAACAGGGGTTCGCCCCTGGTCACCGCCCCGCCCTCCGGCAGCAGCCAGTGCGTGATGGTGCCTTCGGTCATCTGCAATCCCTGTTTGGGCATAATCACTTTTGTCGCCATAATCGGTTCCTGTCAGTAATGCGGCTGTCCGAAACTTCGTCCGAATCGGGCGGCGCCGGCGCTCCGTAAAGCCCAAATCCCTGCCTCGGACTTTTCGGGCCGCCGGGCGCTCAGGCCCGGTACAGGCTCTGTCTCGCCGCCGCCGCGATCTCGTCGATTTGGGGGACGGTCACGTTTTCCAGCCCCAGGTTGAACGGAAGCGTACAAGCCTTCGCCCCCAAGCGGATCGGCGGATGATCCAGGTACTTGAACGCCAGCTCGACCGTCTGGGCGCCGATCTCGGTGCCGGCGCCAAGAATCTTATGGCCTTCCTGCACGGTGACGAGGCGGCCGGTCTTTTTGACCGATTCGACGATCGTCCCGATATCGAGGGGAACCAGGGTGCGCGGATCGATGACCTCGGCCTCGATGCCCTCCTTCGCCAGAATCTCCGCCGCCGCCAACGCCCGGCCCACATACAGCAGGGTGGCGACGATGGTGACGTCGCGGCCCGGGCGCACCACCCTGGCCTCGCCGAACGGCACGGCGAATTCGGGATCGTCCGGCACCTCGCCCTTGGTGGCGTACAGCGCCTTGTGTTCGAAAAACAACACCGGATTGTCGTCGCGGACGGCGGTCCGCAACAGCCCGGCCGCATCCGCCGGCGTCGAGGGAATCGCCACCTTGACGCCGGGAATGTTCAGGCACAGGCTTTCCACCGACTGCGAATGCTGCCCGGCGTTGCCCCGGCCGATGCCCTGTTGTCCGCGCACGACCAGCGGCACCTTCACCTTGCCGCCGCACATGTAACGCACCTTGGCCGCCTGGTTGAAAACCTGATCCATCGCCAGGTACAGGAAGTCCATGTACATCAGTTCGACTATCGGCCGCATGCCGGCGACGGCGGCGCCGACGCCGGCGCCGACAAAGGTGTTTTCGCTTATCGGAGTGTTGCGGACCCGGTCCGGCCCGAATTCCTCCACCAGCCCGCGGGTGCAGCCGAAGATGCCGCCCTGTTCCGCCACGTCCTCGCCCATGACGAATACGTCGCGGTCGCGCCGCATTTCCTGGGCAATCGCCTCCTTGACCGCTTGCGCGTAAGTTTTCACGCTCATTTGCCCGCCTCCCCGCCTTCACAAAAGACATCGTCCATGACCGTGGCCGGATCCGGTTCGGGGCTGGCCAGGGCGAACTCGATCGCCCTGGCCACCTCGGCCTCGGCGCCGGCGGCAATCGCCTCCAACTCCGTTTCCGAAACCATGCCCCGCTCAATCAGGTACCCGCGCAGCCGCTTGATCGGATCCTTGTTCGCCATCCAGTCCGCCACCTCCTCCCGGCTGCGATACACCTCCGGATCGCCGGTCCAGTGGCCCCGCCAGCGGTAGGTTTTGCATTCGATAAGGGAGGGCCCTTCCTTCCGGCGGGCGCGGTCAATCGCGGTCCGGGCGGCGGCGATGACGGCCAGGACGTCGTTGCCGTCGACGCTCGCGCCCGGCATGCCGTAACCGGCGGCGCGGACCGAGATGTCCGGCACCGACGTGCTCTGCCGGACCGGGACGGAAATGCCGAAGCCGTTGTTTTCGCAGACGAAGACGATCGGGAGCTTCCAAACCGACGCCAGGTTAAGGCTCTCGTGGAACGTGCCCTGGTTGGAGGCGCCGTCGCCGAAAAAGGCGACGCACACCCGGTCGGTGCCCTTCATCTTCGCGGCCAGGGCGCCGCCGACCGCGATGGGCAGGCCGCCCCCGACGATGGCGTTGGCGCCGAGGTGGCCCTTGGCCAGATCGGCGATATGCATCGATCCGCCGCGCCCCTTGCAAAAACCGGTTTCCTTGCCCATCAACTCCGCCATCGCCCGGTTGAGATCGTTGCTTTTGGCGATGCCGTGGCCGTGGCCGCGATGGGTGCTGGTGATATAATCGTCGACGCTTAGCAGCGCCATCACCGACGCCGCCACCGCCTCCTCGCCGGTGTAGAGATGCACCGATCCCCGGAGCTTGTTTTCCTGGAAAGCGTGAACGCCCTTTCCTCGAAATGCCGAATCTTGTTCATCATTTCGTAAATGCCCAGCAACAGTTCCTTCATGGCCGATGTCCTTTTCGTGATTGGGGCGGCGCGAATCGCCGGTGCGCGTCAGGCCCAGATTTCCTCGTCGGTCGGCTGCCGTCCGCCGGGTTTTACCATGGCGATGCGCGATACGTTGAAGAGGTGCCGCCATGACAGGTTCTCGCTGATGGAGTTGTTTCCCCAACTGCCGCAGCCGAGCGTGGTGGTCGCGGCCAGGCCGTTGAAAAAGGAGCCGCCGTTCATGGTGGAACAGATCTGGTTGACGAGCAGGCGGCTGACCGGGAGCCGTTCGCCGGCGTACAGCAGATGTTCCTTGTCGTCGGAGTGGATGGACACCGAGTGCCCCGCCCCCTCGACCAGCAGATTCTCCCTGGCGATGGCCACCGCCTCTTCCCAGGTCGAATAGCTGTACGCCGACATGACGGGGCACATCTTTTCCTGGCTAAACGCTTCGCCTTCGCCATGGCGTTCCGGTTTCACGATGATCACCGCCGTTCCGGCGGGGATGGCCACTCCGGCGGCGGCTGCCACTTCGGCGGCGGGGCGGCCGACCAGGTTCTTGTTCATGGCGCCGCCGGGGAAAATGGCGTTCCGCAGCTTGCCCACCGCTTCCGGATCGTCGAGATGGCAGGCGCCGGCCTTGACCGCCGCCGCCACCACCCGGTCATAGTCCCGGGCCGGAGCGATCATTGTCTGCTCTCCCGAACAGATGATGCCGTTGTCGAAGGCCCGGCCCTCGATCATCTTCGCCGTCGCCCGCTCATAGTCGACGCCGGCGTCGATCAGGCACTGCACATTGCCGGCGCCCACGCCAAAGCTCGGCTTGCCGCTCGAATAGGCGGCCTTGACCATACCCATGCCGCCGGTGGCGATGACCACGTCCACGGCTTTCATGAGTTGCCCGGTCAGTTCGACGCTCGGTTCGGCGAGGACCTGGACGATATCCGGCGGCACACCCATCCGCTCCAGTCCCTCGCGGTACATTTCGACCAATCGCACCGCGCATTTCCTGGCTCGGGGATGGGGGGCGACGATGATGACGTTCCGGCCCTTGACGGCGAACATGGCGTTGCACATGGGCGTGACGATCGGATTGGTGCACGGCGTCACCGCGCCGATGACGCCCTTCGGATTGGCGATCTCGATCAAGCCAGCCTCGGGCAGTTCGCGCAGGACGCCAACCGATTTCTGCCCCTTCATCTCGCTCCATAGAATGCGGGCCTTGCCAAGATTTTTTTTAACCTTGTGCTCGTACACCCCCATTCTGGTTTCGTCCACCGCCAGCCTGGCCAGAGGTTCCGCCCGATCGTAAACGATCCTGGCGAACATGCGGGCGATGTCGTCCACCTGCTTTTGGGAATAGGTCTCCACCGCGGCGAGGGCGCGCCGCGCTCTGCGCATCGCGTCGGATATTGTCTCTGTGGTCATTTCGCGTTCCTTATGGCTTGTGGGTAAATGATAATCACCGTTAATGGTTCAATAATTTCGGGAAAAAGAGCGAGATTTCCGGAATGTAGGTGATGAGCATCAG
>JAISYD010000103.1 GCA_031270145.1 Planctomycetota bacterium | reverse complement strand
CAAGGATCAAATTGCCTTCCAAAACCACCGTGACGTCCTTGATCGCAACAGCGGTTTCACTCTCCTCGGGCATAAGCATTTCCCGGAACCTGGCGGCCGGATCGCTATGCGCCGGTTCGACCGCGACATTTTCCGCCATCCAATCCGGCACGGTTGGATCGACGCCAAGGCAGGGACGCCCTCCCCTCCCCTACCTTACCATTACTGTTTTTTCGGAGCTTTCGGCAGTTTCCCCTTGAGGATGAGATCGTTTTGCCCAATATTGTCGAGCTGAAGTTCGGCTCGGGAACCGCCGCGCAATTGCCTCACCACGACAATCAACTGTTCCTGTCCCTTGCGGAAGCGCAAGTCACGGAAATCAAAGCCGCGCTCAACCGCAACTTGAATCCAACCGGCTTGGGGAAGTTGCCGCCGGAAAAATTCCAGCGCCTCCCGCCATTCCAGCCGACCCTGATAATGGAAAACGCCGCTCCGCGACAGGGATCCCTGGAAGGAGTGGGATTCGGCGTCCAGCAGTTCATATTCGTCTGGAATGGGGAGATCGGAAAAACCGACGTCGCGATACAGCGAGGGTTGGCCGGTTCCGGCATCGGGAGGGGCATCACTCCAACGCCCGCCTGTTTCCTGGCCGCAACCCGGCAGGGTTGACAAGGACGCCGCCAGGACCGAGGCGGCTAGAGAGGCGTTCCTGACCAACTTCATGGCGTTTCTCCTGCCGCGGCCGAGCCGGAGGCGGCGCTTTCCCCATAATATCGGCAAAAAAGCGCTGCCCGGCCAATAAATTTGTTGCCTTTGCCAAAAAACGAATTATAATTGATCCAATTATTTTATTGGGAGATTCCCGTGGCTTCAGCCCGTTGGCTGCTTAAGCCGGATCCCGGGATGGTGGTGGAGGAAATTGCTGAGAAATTCAACGTATCCCGCATCATGGCCGGAGTGATTGCTCGCCGGGTCAGTCCGCCGACGTTGGAAAACGTCAAGGCCTTTCTCAATCCATCCCTTGGCATCCTGATCCCGCCCTGGCGCATGGACGATATGGACAAAGCGGCCGAACGGCTGGCCGCGGCCATACGTCTGAGGCAGAGCGCCATTGTTTATGGCGACTATGACGCCGATGGCGTCACCGCCGCCGCCCTGATGATCCGGGCTTGCCGGGCAGTGGGGTTCCACTTGGATTACCGTTTGCCGTCCCGCTTCGAGGACGGCTACGGCATATCCCCCGACTTCCCGCGCCAGGCGGCGGCGGCGGGCGTACAACTGGTGCTAACCGTCGATTGCGGCACCTCCGAGCATGACAACATAGCCAAATTGGCTGAAAACGGGGCTGACGTCATCGTGACCGACCATCACGAACCCGGCGACCAGGAGTTGCCGCCGGGCGCCTACGCCATTCTCAATCCCAAACGCGACCGCTCATCCTACCCGTTCCGCGAACTAACCGGAGTCGGCGTGGCTTTCAAGCTGGCCTGGGCGGTTTATGAGAAATTGTCCGGATCGGCCAAAATCGCCCCGCATCTCCGCGAAACCCTCTTGTCGCTGCTGCCGCTGGCCGCCATCGGCACCATTGCCGATGTGGCCCCGTTGGTGGGCGAAAATCGGGCCATAGTGGCGGGAGGGCTGAAGACGATGCGGGATTCCCTGCCCGGCATCACCGCCCTTCTGGAAGTATGCCGCCTGGAGGACGGCGATTTGACCGCCAGGGATGTGGCCTTTGCCCTTTCCCCGCGGCTAAACGCCGCCGGCCGCATGGGCAACGCCGATTTGTCGCTGGAACTCCTTATCGAGGACGATCTGAACCACGCCAGGCGTCTCGCCGGCAATCTGGATCGGCAGAATGCCGGCCGCCAGACCCTGTGCCAGTCCATCCAGGCCGAGGCGGATCGCGAGGCGGAAAAGAGCCATGATCCCGCCGCCGACGCCGCCATCCTGGTGGCGCACGAGGGATGGCACGAAGGGGTTATCGGCATAGTCGCCGGCCGCCTGTCGGAAAAGTACGCCAAGCCGGTGGCGGTCGTCGCCTTCAAGGCGGGGGAAGAATACGGCAGGGGGTCGGCCCGCTCCATCGACGGGCTAAACCTCTACCAGGCCCTGGCCAATTCCCGCGAGTATCTGAAAAATTTCGGCGGACACGAACTGGCGGCCGGCTTCACCCTGGCACGGGACAGGATCGACGCCTTCCGGCAGGTGTTTCTGCGCGAATGCGCGGCGCAAACCCGGCGCAACAAATTGATCCCGACCTTGAACATCGACACCGAAATCAGCCTTTCCGACATCAATCCCCAGCTGCTCCGGGAATTGGAATTGCTCCGGCCGCTGGGCCAGGGCAATCCGGAGCCGAAATTCATGATCCGCGGGCTGCGTCCGGCCGGCAGTCCCCGGCTGATGGGAAAGGAGCAAAAACACTTCCATTTCAATGTGGCCCAGAACGGCATATCCTACCGGGCGGTGGTTTTCAACCGCCTGGATCTGTTGCCGGTTCTGGACGTGACCGGCCGCCATTTCATAGATGCCGCCTTTACCCTGAACCTCAACAATTTTTTCTCGCCCCCTCGGCTGGAACTCCATATCGACGACATCAAGCCGGCCAGGCAACTATGACGCCATTGCCGATTTCTGCTTTTCGCGTAACTGATGCGGAGGACGTTTGTTAGCGGCGGCGCGTCAAGACCGGAGGCGGATTAATCCCCCCGCTTGATGGCGATGCGGCCGGCCCGCGCCATTTCAGCGATGCCGAAGGGGGCGGCGAGGCGGATGAACGCCTGCAACTTCTCCTCGTCGCCGGAGATTTCCACCGTCATGTGCCGCTCCGTCACGTCGGCTATCCGAGCCCGGAAGATGTCAACCAGATCGCGCACCTCTCCCCGGCGGTTGGGCGGCGCCTTCAGTTTGATGAGGGCGAGATCCCGTTCCAGGCAAGCCGATCCGGCCAGTTCGCTCACCTTGATGGTGTCGACCAGCTTTTCCAATTGTTTCCGGATTTGTTCAATGATCCGGTCATCCCCGGACAGAGAAATGGTCATCCGCGACCAGAGCGGGTTTTCCGTTTCGCCGACGTTCAGGCTTTCAATGTTGAAACCCCTGGCGCTGAACAGGCTGGCCACGCGAGCCAGTACGCCAGGCTGGTTTTCCACCACGGCGCTGATGATGTGCCGCTTTCCGATCTCCGGCATGGCGTTCTCCTATCTAAGCGTTGATTATCCGGTTCAGGCTTTCGCCGGGCGGAACCATGGGGAATACGTTGTCATCCCAGCCGATGCGGACATCCACGAGCACCGGACCGGGGTGGCGGATCGCCTCTTCCAGTTTTGGGATGATTTCCCCTTTCCGATCGATGGCCAGCGCCTTGATGCCGAAGGCCTCGGCCACTCGCCCGAAATCCGGATTGTCGGAAAGATCGATTTGGGAATAGCGCCGGTTCCAGAAAAGCTCCTGCCATTGCCGAACCAGGCCTAGGCAGCCGTTGTTCATCACCACGATCTTGATCGGCAGGTCCAGACGGTTGACGGTGGCGAGCTCCTGGATGTTCATCTGGATGCCGCCATCGCCGGAAAGGCAGAAAACAAGTTGATCCGGCCGGCCCAATTGCGCCCCCACCGCCGCCGGCAGGCCGAACCCCATGGTTCCCAGGCCGCCGGAGCTGATGAAGCGCCGGGGTTGGCGGTGATCCCAGTTGAGGGCGGCCCACATTTGGTGCTGGCCGACATCGGTGACCAGGATGGGGTTCAGATCGCGGGAAAGATTGGCCATGGCGCGGATGACCTCCGGAGCGGAAAGCTCGGCTTTCGCCGCCTGGATGGGGAGGGCGGAGACCTCGGTCCGCCAGCCGGCGGTTTCGGCCAGCCATTTTTCCCGGTTCCTTTTCCCAAGCTGAGGGATGAGTTGGCGGAGGATGTTGTCGGCGCCGCCGATAACCGGTATATCTACCCTGACGTTCTTCGCCACCGAGGTGGGATCGATGTCGATATGGATGATTTTCGCCTTGGGGGCGAAGTTCTCAACCTTGCCGGTGACCCGATCGTCGAAGCGGGCCCCGATGGCAATCAGGAGATCGCAGTCCATTATCGCCCGGTTGGCGGCAATGGTTCCGTGCATACCTGGCATCCCAAGGCAAAGCCGGTTGTCGGACGGCACCGTCCCTAGCGCCATCAGGGTGAGGATGACGGGTATTTCGGCGGTTTCGGCCGCTTGGCGGAGGAAGTCGGAGGCGCCGGCGGAGACGACGCCGCCGCCGGCGTAGAGAAGCGGTTGGGCGGAGGCGTTGATCATTTTGGCGATGCGCTCAATCTGCCGGTGGTTGCCCTCGTAATTTGGCTGATAGCTGGGCAGATCGATTTTAGCTGGGATCGCTTCCCTTATTTCGGCCTGCTGGACGTCCAACGGGATATCGACCACCACCGGGCCGGGGCGGCCGCTCCTCGCAATGTGGAAGGCGGCCTTGAGCATAAAGACGAGGTTGGCCGGGGAACTCACCAGGTAATTGTGTTTGGAAATTGAGCGGGTGATGCCGACGACGTCCACCTCTTGAAAGGCGTCGTTGCCGATGAGGTTCGACTGCACCTGGCCGGTGATGGCGACCAGCGGGATGGAGTCGAGGTGGGCGTTGGCGATGCCGGTAGCCAGGTTGGTGGCGCCCGGCCCGCTGGTGGCTATCACCACGCCAACCCTGCCGGTGGCCCGGGCATAGCCGTCGGCGGCGTGGGCGCCCGCTTGTTCATGCCGGGGCAGAATCAACCGGATGTCCTTTTCATCGTAAAATTCGTCGAACAGGGGGATGACCTTACCGCCGGGATAGGCGAAGACTAAGTCGATCCCCTCGCTTTTCAGCGTCTCGATGATTGCGCGCGTCCCCAACATGTCGATTGCCGCCTCCAAAAAAGAACCCCGGGGTTTTGGCCCGGGGATGGAAAAAAAAGCGATTCGCCAATCGCCTCAGGCCGA
>JAISYD010000020.1 GCA_031270145.1 Planctomycetota bacterium | reverse complement strand
GGATGAAGCCGTTGCAAAAGCATGGTTGGAAGTGATAAAAGACGCCAACGCCATCCGATCACTTTGCGGATACAAATGGATTACACAAATCGGACAAAATTAAAGGGAATTGGTATTATGGGCGATTCAAGAATGAAAGCATCAAGGCGGCCGCGGAAGAGTTAGGGGCGTTGTTTTCGGATATTGACTTCACGTCGCCGGCATAGCGCCGACGTCTATTCCTCAGCCGAACGATGGCGTGGAGGCCATATAGGATGATCGCGTTCATCGCAGCTATTATGGCGTTGCTCGAACCGCTCGCGCGCGATAAGCCTGCGGGAGGCATGGTCGGCATGGTCTTGGCCGAATTGTGGCCAATCCGTGGCCAATCAAACCGCGTTGCATCTCTCATGAAAACCGCAACCGCATGTTATTCATGCGGTTGCGACGACAAAGGCATGGTCGGGGAGACTGGATTTGAACCAGCGGCCTCTTCGTCCCGAACGAAGCGCGCTACCAAGCTGCGCCACTCCCCGTTTTCAGGCGGTCGAATGAAGAATGATTAACTATACGCTCTTCTCCCGCCGCTGTCAAGCGCAATGCGGGTTCCGGCGCTGAAAACCGCGCTGCCCGCCCCGCCGACCGGTTCGATTCGGGGAAGAAACCGGCTCCGTCAAATCGGTCCCATTAACTTGTCGAGCAGGCTGGCCAGGCGGTCGCGCAGGTTGCGGCGTTGGACAATCATGTCGATCTGGCCGTGCTCCAGCAGGAATTCGGAGGACTGAAAGCCGGCCGGCAGCTCGGCGTTGACGGTGTTTTTGATGACCCGGTTGCCGGTGAAGCCGATTTGCGCCCCCGGCTCGGCGATGATGATGTCGCCAAGGGCGGCCCAACTGGCCCAGACGCCGCCCATGGTCTTCTCGGTGCAGACGCTGATGAAGGGGAGGCCGGCTTGGTCGAGCAAATTGACGGCGGCCGAGGTCTTGGCCATCTGCATCAGCGAGAATAGTCCCTCGAACATCCTGGCCCCGCCGCCGGAACCGGAAAAAACGACGAAGGGCGCCCGCAGTTCCACCGCCTTCTCGATCAGCCGGACAAAGCGCTCCCCCACCACCGATCCCATCGAGCCGGCCATGAAATGGAAATCGGTGGCGCCGATGGCGATCCGCCTTCCCTTCAACCGGCCCAGACCGGAAAGCATGGCGTCGGAAAGCCCGGTGGCGGAGCGGGCCTTGGCGAGCTTGGCGGCGTAATTCCCGCCGCCGCCCGGCTCAAGGATGTCGTCGATGGCCATCAGGCCGCCGTCCAGTTCCTCGAAGCTGTCGTAGTCGAGGGTGACGCGGATTCTTTCCCGCGCCCCTAGTACATGGTGGTGGTTGCATTTGCCGCATACCCGGAGGTTGGCCTCGAAATCGACCCGCATGAGCATTTCGCCGCATTTCTCGCACTTGGCGCCGGCGCCAAGCCCCAACCTCTCCGTGGGGTGGCGCAGCCCCAGTTTGCTTTTCAACCCTCCCCATTGCAACGCCATCCACCGCCCCCCAATGTCCAAGTCAGGCTTCGGCGTCTCCGCCGAAAAAATCCACCCAGGCATCGACCTCAGGCTCCGACAGGCGCCGGCATTTTTGCCGCAGGATTTCCGCCTCGCCCGGTTCGCCTTTGCCGGCGATTCGCCCCCGCCTGGCGCCGCCGCCCCGGCCGTCCTTCCCGGAACGCCCGTCGCCGCCCCGGAGCAAGCCCAGGTACTCGCCAACCCCGAGGCATGAGGCGCCGCAAGCCATGAGGCCGCTTTTCAATTCCCGGTCGTTCGATACCGCGATCACCCGACTGGCCAGGTCGCCCAGGTTCCCCAGGTCGGCAAGCATGCGGTCGTCCGCCTTTTGCCCCGGACCGGCGAAGCGCACCCGCAGGACGCCGATGTGGGTTTCGTTGCGCGACAGGCCGCCGTCCAGGAACACCAGCGTCTGCTTGCGGCCGCGGCTAAGCTGGCGGCCGAGGATCCGCAGCGATCGCTCGATGGCGCAGACAATGTCGAGCCCCGAATCCGGCCGGAGCAGGCCGCGGGTGGCTTCCCAATGGTGGAATAGGTTGAAGCCGTCTAGCCAGAATTCCTGGTTCATGCCGCTCCGCCCGGCGCCGGCCCGGCTGGCGGCCGGACTCACGTCATCTTTTGCCTCGTCCGACGGATTGTAACGGTTGGAAGGCGTTTTGTCAAACCCGGCTTTCCTCCGCGGCCCCGTCACCGGCAACCGGAATTGTCGAGGAACCCATTGCCAAGCGCCGGCGAATCCCTATAATGTGGGGATCCCCAAGTGGCGGATTCGCCGTAAGGGCGGGAAAAAGGTGAAACTGGCGGCGGAAAACGTCCGATAAAGGAAGCGACGCGTTTTCCGGACGCCGGGCAACGGTTCGGGAAAAGCGGCTGGTTTCGTGGGTTCGGCCGGCCGGGGCGACAGTAATGGGGAAAATCCGGAATAGTGGCCCGGGAGTTTCCCATTTTCCGCTTCTCCCGCCGCCGGGGAGGCCGCCGCCGGGCGAGACGCCCGTGGACGGCTAAAGGGGATTGCCGCATGTCGATGAAACCGGGTTGGGGATTTATCCCGCTTGTCCTGGCCGCGACCGTGGCCTGGTCCGGGGCGACAAGCGCCGGCGAAGCCTTTTTCGAGGACGACGATTACCTGGAGGAGGCTCCCGCCGCCCCCGCCCCCGCTCCCGCCGCTCCGGCGGCCGGTTCCGACCGGGTCAATGTTGGCGGCCCCGAGGCCGAAGGCGTCATGGTCACGGAAATCGAGGTCCTGAACGCCGTCACCACCACTCCCGAGCAAATCATCTACCGCATGTCCACCCGCGTCGGCTATCCCCTGAACGAGCGGGTGCTGGACGGCGATTTCCAGCGCCTGACCGGCATGGGCCTTTTCGACGACGTGCAGATAAAGAAGGAAATGGCCGGGGCCGGGGTCAAGATCACCGTGGTGGTCAGGGAAAAGGACGTCATCCGCCGCATCGAATTCACCGGCAACCAGCAGATCAAGAGCCGCAAGCTCTCCAGCCTCATCGAAAGCAAGGTGGGCGAGCGTTTCGACGCCGGCAAGGGCAACCGCGACCGCCGGGCCATCGAGGACTACCTGAACAAGGAATTTTATTATTTCGGCGAGGTCGCGACCGAGGTGGAGCCCTTTGAGGACGGCGTTCTGCTGACCTTCAACGTCACCGAGGGCGGGCGCCTCTATGTCGCCGACATCCTCTTCCGCGGCAACACGGTTTTTTCCCGCAAGGCGCTGCTGGGCAAAATGGAGACCAAGCGCTCCGGCCTGATGTCCAGGGGCAAATATCTGCGCCGCAACTTCGAGCGCGATCTTGAGCGCATCCGCATGTCCTACCTCGACAAGGGATACCTTGACGTCAAGGTGACCGAGCGCCCTTTCGAAATCACCGCCAACACCCCGACCTCCCGCTGGCAGCGCCGCGACGTCTATCTCCATATCGACATTGAGGAAGGGGAGCAATACCGGGTGGGGCGGGTGGATTTCGATTTCGCCGGCACCAGCCTGGTGAGCGAGGAGAAGATCCGGGGCGTCATCAAAACCATGCCCGGAGCGGTCTACAGCCCCATAACTCTCCAGGAGGACGCGGCCAAGATCCGCGAAATCTACGGCCAGGCCCCCAATTCCCGCTATTTCACCCGGGTCCTCCCGGATCCGCAAATCACCGAGGACGGCCTGGTGATGGACGTCACCCTCCGCATCCAGGAAAGTCCCGAGATCATGATCGAGGGGGTGAGGGTGACCGGGCTTACCCATACCAAGGAGGTGGTGGTGCTCCGGGAGTTCGAGTTGTTCCCGGGCGAGAAGATCGACTCCCGGAAATTCAACCGCTCCAAGGAGAACATCGAGAACCTGGGCTATTTCAAGGAGCGCCCGAACATCGAGATCCGCGAAGGCTCGGCCCCCGACCGGGCCATAATGGTGGCTGAATTGGAGGAGACCTCCACCGGCAAGATAACCGCCGGGGTCGGCGTGTCGTCCCAGGACAGCGTGGTCGGCTCCTTCGGCATCAGCCAGAGGAATTTCGACTACCGCGACCGCCCCAAGACCCTGCGCGATCTCTACACCGGCAAGTCGTTCCGGGGCGCCGGGCAGTCCTTCGCCATCAATGTGTCGGCCGGCGCCCAGAGCCAGAACCATTCGGTTTCCTTCACCAACCCCTGGATCTTCGGCAAACCGATCAGCATGACCGCCTCCCTGTTTTATAGTTCCTACAAGTATGAAAACGACGATTACGACAACAGCGACTATCACGAGACCCGCTACGGGGCGTCGCTGGTCTTCGGCAAGCGGCTCTTCGACGTCAAGGAGTTGACGGTGAGCGGCGGCTACCGCCTGGAACTGGTGAAGATGTCGAATTTCGACGCGCAGTATTCGGAGGAGTTCACGCGCCAGCAAGGCTCCCATAATCTCAGCCGCTGGCTGGCCGGCATCAACTACGATTCCCGCGACAGCGTGTTCGAGCCCACCCGGGGCTTCCAGGCCGGCCTCAACCTGGAATTGGCCGGCACGGCGGCCGGCAGCAGCAAGGACTTCTGGCGCGGCCTGTTCTCCAGCCAGTATTTCATCCCCTTCTTCACCGACAGCCAGGATCGCAACTGGAGCATAGGTTTCCGGGGCGATTTCTCGCTGGCCCAGGCCTATGGCCGGGGCGACGGGGAAGGCCGTGAGGACGACGTGCCCTTCTACGAGCGCTTCCACGCCGGCGGCGTCGGCTCCCTGCGCGGCTACGACTTCCGGGGCGTTTCGCCGCGCGACTTTTACGGCAACGCCATGGGCGGCGAGGCGGCGGCCACCGCCTCGGTGGAGATTTTCTTCCCCATCTGGGAACGCCTCATCCGGGGCAGCCTTTTCTACGACGTCGGCACGGCCTGGCGCTATTTGGACGACCCGGGCGCCAAGAACAAGACGGACGCCCGCGGTCTTCCCATATACACGACCGACCGCAAATTCCGCTCCTCCGGCGGCGTCGGGCTGCATGTCAAGACCCCGCTCGGCCCCATGCCGGTGCGCCTCTACTATGCCTTCCCCATGGGCAAGCGGGATCACGACGAGACCCAGCGCTTCCAATTCACCATGGGCGCCTTGTTCTAACGAGGGGACGGCATGGAATTGGCCTTGCAGCCGGCGCAATCGCGCTTCCGCCCGCCGGCCCTCCGGGAGCGCCCCGGCATCCGGCCCCGGGCCAGGCTTTGCGCCGATTGCCGGCGGCGGCTTGAGGAGGGTTCGCCCTGACCCCGCTGCGCTGGTTCTGGCTGTCCGCCCTGTCCGCCCTGGCGTTTGATCTGGC
>JAISYD010000017.1 GCA_031270145.1 Planctomycetota bacterium | reverse complement strand
GGATGAAGCCGTTGCAAAAGCATGGTTGGAAGTGATAAAAGACGCCAACGCCATCCGATCACTTTGCGGATACAAATGGATTACACAAATCGGACAAAATTAAAGGGAATTGGTATTATTTGTTTTCACATTTTATGTCAGCAAAAATTTAACCGCGCCAATATCTTTCCCGTAATCCCGTACATATTTGTTGAAGCGCGGGGCCGCCGGGAACGATATGAATAATAAGGGCCGGAAATGCGCGGACGCCGACCCGGACGCTTCCCTCCGCGGGAAAAGAAGGCTGACATGGTGTTCATGGAAGGCGTTTTCGGTTTTTTCAGCCACGACCTGGGGATCGATCTCGGGACCTGCAACACCCTGGTCTACAAGCGGGGCGATGGCATTGTGCTGAACGAGCCTTCGGTGGTGGCTGTGTCCAGGAAGGATCGCCGCGTCCTCTTGAACGGACAGGCGGTGGGGGATCGGGCCAAGAAGATGATTGGCCGCACCCCCGGGAATTTTCTGGCCATTCGCCCTATGAAGGACGGGGTCATCGCCGATTTCGAGATGACCGAGGCCATGCTCACTTATTTCGTCGGCAAGGTCCACAATTTTTCCAACATCGCCCGCCCCAGGGTGGTGATCGCGGTGCCGTCCGGCATCACCGAGGTGGAAAAGCGGGCGGTCAAGGAAAGCGCCTTCAAGGCGCGCGCCCGCAAGGTGTGGGTGATTTCCGAGCCCATGGCCGCCTCCATCGGCATCGGCCTCCCCATCGACGAGCCGGTGGGCAACATGATTGTGGACGTTGGCGGCGGCACCACCGAGGTGGCGGTCATCTCGATGATGGGCATAGTCTACTCAAAATCCATCCGCATCGCCGGGGACGAGTTGGACGAGGCGATCATCAACTACCTGCGCCGCCAGTACAATTTCATCGTCGGCGAGACCACGGCCGAGCGGATAAAGGTCGCCGTAGGCAGCGCCTTTCCGTTGGACGAGGAGATGGCCATCGAGGTAATGGGCCGCGATCAGGTGAAGGGGTTGCCCCGCTCCATCACGGTGCGCAGTGAAGAAATTCGCGAGGCCCTGAAGGAGCCGCTGGATCAAATCGTGGGGGCGATTATCGAGACGCTGGAAAACACTCCGCCCGAGCTGGCCGGGGACATCTACGCCAACGGCATTTCGCTGGCCGGCGGCGGAGCGTTGCTGCGCGGCATCGATAGGCTGATTGCCAAGGAGACGCGGGGCATCCCGGTGCATGTGTCCGAGGATCCCCTGACGGCGGTGGCCATGGGCACCGGCCGCTTCATCGAAGGCATCGACGATTACGGCCAGTACCTGGACAGCGGCGACGACGAGGCCTGACGCCGCCCCCTCCCGGGAAATCCCCTCTCATGCGGAATTCATTTTTACCGCCCCTCATACTTCTGTTGCTGGCCGCGGCTCTGTTGCTGGCGCCGGACGGCGCCTTCCAGGCTTGGCGGTTGCAGCTCCGGGGCGCCTTCGCCAGATTGGAAAAGCCGCCGGACCCCCGGCTGGACGCGTCCCTGGCGCTTTTTTCCACGGATCGCGATCTTTTGGACATCCTGGCGCAAAAAGACGCGGAAATCGCCGATCTCCGCCGCCGCCTGGCCGATCTCGGCGTTTCCCGCGACCTCCTGCCAACCCTCTCGATAGTCCCCGCCCGCATAATCGGCCTAGGCCCTGAGGACAATCTCGATTCCTTCACCATAGACTCTGGCACGCTGGACGGAGTGGCGCCGGGGCAAGCGGTGGTGGTGGGCCAGGCCATGGTCGGAGTGGTGGCGAAAAGCGAAGCGCGGGCATCTCTGGTCCTGTCCCTATCCTCGCCCGGTTGCTATATTTCGGCTCGCTTGGGGGAGGCCGATGCTTCGGCTGAGCGATCCCGCGTCCTAGGCGCCCTGCGCGGCGCCGGCGGAGGTAAAATCAAGGCCATCGTCTTTTTCTCGGAAAGCGCGGCCCGCGAAGGCTGGCTGGCCATGACCAGCGGACTGGAAAAAGGCATCCCTGCCGGCTTGATCCTGGGCCGCCTGGCCGAGCGTTTTTCCACGGGCGATGAAAGCGGCACCATGGAGGCGGAAATCATTCCCGGAGTCGAATTCGATGCCCTGGATTTCGTCGCCGTGGTCAGGGATAAATCATGAGCGGGCGGGAAACAAACTGGGTTTTCCTTATCCAGGCCGCCTTGCTTTTGGGATTGTTCGAATTGGCGGCCGAACTGGCCGGCGCCTGGGGGCGCTTCCCCTTCCGGCCGGACTGGTTTTGGTGCCTGGCCATGTTTGCCTCCTTGAATGCGCCGCCGCTTCCGGCGATAATCATGTACGCCCTTTGCGGACTGGCGCGGGATTTGCTGATCGGCTCCCGGATCGGCGCCGGCGCCTTGTCCTTCATCGCCATCGGCTGGCTGGCGTTGCGTTGGCGGCAAATCGCCGTTCCTTGGAATTGGCCGCACCAGGCGCTAACGGCCGGCCTTGGCGCTTTTGCCGCCGCTTGCCTCAGGCTGACCCTGGAGATCGGGCGTCCGTCCCTGGCGGCTTGGGACGACTTCGCCCTTCTGGCCATCGGCCAGGGCGTTTTCACCTTGGCCGCCTATGGCCCGGCGGCGCTGTTTTTTTCCCTTCCTCCGCTCCGGCTCCGGGGGGAGCGGAAGGGTCTCCTTTGACCGCCGGCTGGGAAACGATGTCTGTCCATGCTAAGAATCCGCGTGGCCGTCATATCGCTGTTTTTCACTTTCGCCTTCGCCGGCGGCGTCCTGCGGTTGGCTGATTTGCAAATCAACCGGACCGTTGAGCTGGCGGCTTTCCGCGACCGGCGCTTGAATCAGATCGAACAGAAGGCGCCCCGGCGCGGCCGCATACTCGACGCCGCCGGCGAAATTATAGCCGAGGATCGGCCGACCCAGGACATATGGCTGTTACCGGCCCGGCTGGAGCCGGTCGGACGCCGCCGGATCGTCGTCTCCAACCTTTCCCCGCTGAGCGTGGAACAACTGTTGCTCCTGGCGGCGCTCCGGGGCGAGGAGGGGCAATTCGAACGCAATTTGGCGCTGACCAGCTTGGCCGAGGCCAATCCGCTGGTGGCCAATCTCGCCGACCGCCTCAGGATTGATCGGTTGGAAGCGGCGGGAAAAGTCCTTGCCGCCGCCCTATCCGGCAACCCGGCCTCGGCGGATGACTTGACCTATTCCCGTCTCGCCTTCGAGGACGTGGACTTCGCCCTGTCGCTGGAAATACGCTCGGCCATCTCCAATCCCTTTAATGACGGCGCCTGGCGGGCGATTGTCATGCGCACCGGCGGGAAGCGGCATTACCCGTATGGTTCCATCTTCGGACATCTGACCGGCGCCGTGGGCAAGCTCTCGTCCGAGGAGTATTTGGAACTCCGGGGGCGTTGGGACGGCGATGTGGCGGTTCCGGGCAAAAGCGTCATCCGCAAGCTGGATCGGGTTTTCTTCTCAATACTGGGCGACAATGGCGAACCTTCGGACGAGGAGCTGATTCTAGGGCTGAAGGAAGTCAGGCGTGCCGGGAAAACCATCAAAACCCAAGGCTATCTGGCAAACGAGATGGTGGGGCGGGGGGGACTGGAACAATATTATAACCAGGCCCTGCGCGGCCGCCACCGCCTCCAGCGCTTGCGGCTAACCCGCAATCCGCGGAACGGCCGCCGCGGCTTTGTTCCCAGCGGCGGCGCCAAGGCGGCGGTGAACGGACTTGACCTCCGCCTTAGCTTGCGGGCGGACATCCAGCGCCAGACCCGGGTGATATTGGAAAGCCATATAAAACAGATAGCCAGGCGTCCGGAACTCGTCGCCTCCGGTTGGACGCCGTCCGGGGCGGCCATCATGTTAAATCCCAGGAACGGCCGTATCCACGCCATGGTCAGCCTTCCCTCCTATGATCCCAACACCTTCAACCGGGACTTCCCCAGGTTGAGCGACGATCCGGGCAAGCCCCTGCTTGACCGGGCCATCGCCGGCATTTATCCGCCGGGCTCGGTGGTGAAGCCGCTGGTGGGGATGGCCGCCCTGGCCAATGACGCGATCATGCCGGGACAGCATTTCTTCTGCGATCATATTTTGCTCCTGGGAGGAGCCAAATTCACTTGTCTGGGGCGTCACGGCGAGCAGGACATTGAATCGGCGCTCATGCACTCCTGCAACATCTTTTTCTATCATGCCGGCGAAGCCCTGGGCGGCCGCCGGCTTTATGAATGGTATGCCAGGGTCGGGCTGGGCCGGCGCGCCGGCATCGATCTGGCGGGCGAGGCTGCCGGCATCTTGCCCCGGAACGCCTACACCCGCCAAGGCTGGGCTACTGGCAACACCTACCATCTGGCCATTGGCCAGGGAATGGCGATCACACCCCTCCAGATGGCGGTGGTTTACGCCGCCCTGGCCAATGCCGAAGGCGGCGTCATGCGCATCGTGCGCCCCCATCTGATGATCCCGTCCGACAAGCCTCCGGAAACGGACGAGGAGGAGGATTGGGCCTCCGAAGCCCTGGAGCTTGATCAGCCGGTGGCGGAAACGCTGGTGGATCGCGAGGCGCTGGCCCTAGTGCGCCAGGGGATGTGGGAGGCGGTGCAGGGCAAGCCGGAAACCGGGGAAATCGGTACCGGGCATCAGGCTTCCTTCCCGCTGCCCGGCGGCGGCTTCCTGATTGAAATCGGCGGCAAGACCGGTACGGCCGAATGGAGCCGTAACGTGGGAGGGAACGCCCTGAAACAGATATCCCATGTATGGTTCGCCGCCTTCGCCCCCTTTGATCGGCCGGAGGTGGCGGCGGTGGTGTTGTTGCCGGAGGCGGGCGGCGGCGGCGGCGGCACCTGCGCCCCCATTGTCAAGGATTTGTTCAGAATGTGGTTCAACCTTCCGGAGCGGATCAACGAGGTGGTGAACGACGCGGAGGCGCTAGGCTGATAGTGGACAGGATAGACCCTTGGCGGGTTGATTGGATATTCCTCGCCACCGCCCTCGCCATCATCGGCCTGGGACTGCCTTTTTTGCGTTCCTCGGCGAGTTCGGGGGATTTCGCCAGGCAAATGGTGTGGCTGGCGATCGGTCTGGCCGCCATGGCCTTCTTCTCCCTGGCCGATTACCATCGCTGGATACGTCTCGCCTACTGGATTTTCGCCGCCGCCACCCTGCTGCTGTTGCTGGTCCTCCAGGCGCCGGCCATCAACAACGCGCACCGGTACCTCCGCCTCGGGCCAATAGGTACGCAACCGTCGGAGGCGTTCAAATTCGCCTTAATCATAGCCCTGGCTCGGCATTTGGGCAAGCGCGAGAACCAGCATATGATGCAGGGGCTCGTCATCCCATTCCTGCTCACTCTGGCGCCGCTTTATTTGATCCTGCGGCAGCCCGATCTCGGCACCGCCATCACCATCCCCCCCATACTTTTCGCCATGCTCTGGATGTCGGGGGCGCGCTTCTCGCATCTGCTGTCGGCCGTCTTGCTGGGACTGGCGTCGGCCTGGCCCATGTGGGAATACGGAATGCGGGCCTACCAAAAGGCCCGCATATACGCCTTTCTCGATCCCGAGAAGTTTGAAAGCGCCGAAGCCTATCAGCTTCTCATGAGCCTGTCCGCCATCGGCGCCAGCGGGATTTTCGGCCAGGGCTTGGGGAACGGCATTGTGACCGAGCTTGATCTGCTGCCCGAGAAGCATAATGACTTCATCTTCGGGGTGATTGCCGAGGAGGGCGGCCTGGCGGCGGCGGCCACCATGATCATCCTTTTCCTCATCCTAGCCCTGATCGGGCTCCAGATCAGCGCCAACGCCCCGGATCGTTTCGGTCGACTGCTGGCGGCCGGGGTGTCGGCAATCATCGGCTGGCAGGCGATGCTTAACATCTACATTGTCACCGGCTTGCTCCCCACCACCGGCATCACCCTGCCGCTGGTTAGTTACGGCGGCTCGTCGTTGGTGGTGACCTGCGCCATGATCGGCATTGTTCTTAACGTCAGCCAGAGTCGGCCGACCTTGGACAAAATGGAAAACCCAGACAAGATATGATGCGACGGCTTCGGGATGGAAGAATGATATCCCGATCCGCTTAGGCATTAAGCCGGCGCCGCCCGGATCAGCCAATCCCCGCCCATGGGCCGGCATTCCCGGATGACGAAGGCGGCCGCGTCGCCCATAAGCGCGATCCCAGCTCCGCCAACCGGGCCGGGGGCTTCCCGCCCGCCAATGAGTTTCGGGGTGATGAAAGCCCAAATTTCGTCAATCAGACCGGCGGCCAGCAAGCCGGCGGCTAATTCTCCCCCGCCCTCGCAAAGGATATGGTTGGCGCCGTCTTCGCCAAGTTGTTTGATAAGTTGGTACAGGGGAACCCGGCCGTCGGGGGAGGAGAAACGGAGTATCCGAGCGCCAGCCGCCGCCAAGGCGGCGAGCCTGGCCGGATCGGCCTGATCCGTTACCGCCACGCTCGTCTCGCCTCCCGGCGGATTGGAGTTGAACAGGGCGGCGCCGGGCGGAGTGCGCCCTCGGCTGTCGACAATCACCCGCCGGGGTTGGATATGGCGTTTGGAACCGCCGCGGCTGGACCAAACCGGATCGCGGACCGTAAGCCGGGGATTGTCGGCCAGGGCGGTGCCCGAACCGATCAGTATGGCGTCGGAGCGGGAGCGCAAATCATGCACCAATTCCCGGCTCTCCTCTCCGGAAATCCAGCGGCTGTCACCGGCTATGGAAGCGATTTTGCCGTCCAGCGTCATGGCGTATTTCAGGGTCAGGTAAGGCAGATGCCGAAGTTGTTTCTTGAAAAAGCCCCGCGCTAGATATTCGGCCTCGGCGCGCAGTAGTCCGGAGACGGCCGGGATGCCGGCCTGGCGCAGTTTCTCCAGTCCGGAGGCGTTTTGAGGATTGGGATCGTCCACCGCCGCGATTACCCGCGCGACCTGGGCGGCGATCAAGGCGTCGGCGCAGGGCGGTTGCCGGCCATGGCTGGCGCAGGGCGACAGGGTGACGTAGACTGTGGCGCCCCTGGCCAGGGAACCGGCGTCGCGAAGGGCCATGGCCTCGGCGTGGAGGGCGCCAAGCCGGTCATGCCAGCCTTTGCCGGCCACCACCCCGCTCTTGACTAGGACGCAGCCCACCGGCGGATTCGGGGCTACCCGCCCTTCGCCCTTTTTAGCCAGCTCCAGGGCTTGGCGCATGAAGAAGACATCGGCGTCGTCTTTGGCGCGTGGCATATCAAGCATTATAGCGCAAACCCTTCATGCCGCATCTTTCCCCCGTTGATCATGAAAGTTTCACTATCCCATTGTAACTGGATGGCGGATTGTGGTAAAATAGGAAATTAATTATTTGACGACAGGAGGCAATCGTGGATTTAAAGGACAAAAACCGCATCCTCATCACCGCCGCCTTGCCCTACGCCAACGGACGGCTGCATATCGGCCATGTGGCTGGGGCCTATCTCCCGGCCGACGAAGCGAGTCGCTTCTTCCGCCTCAAGGGTAAGGAAACGCATCTCATTTGCGGCTCGGACGAGAACGGCGCCCCCATCACCTTCAGCGCCATGCGGGAGGGCGTGTCGCCGCAAGACATCGTGGATCGCTACCACCGATCAATCCGGGATGCCCTGGCCGGCATGGGGGTAAATTTCGACATCTACAGCCGGACTCACACCCCGCGCCACGCTCAGGTGACGCAGGACTTTTTCCTCCGCCTTTATGAGCGCGGACACATTGTCAAACACACCGGCGAGCAGGTTTATTGCACGGTTTGCCGGAGCTTCCTGCCGGATCGCTACATAGAGGGCGTCTGCCATTATCCGGATTGCCGCTCCTCGGGCGCCCGGGGCGACCAGTGCGAAAAATGCGGCCGGCCCATCGACGCCACCAAGTTGCTGGAACCCGTGTGCATGGTCTGCAAAACCCTGGGCCGGGAATCGCGGGGTCATATCGAGGTCAGGCCCACCGATCACTGGTATTTCCTCCTGGACGGCTTTTCCGGGCAAATCCGGGAATATCTGGAATCGCATCCCGAATGGCGCGAGTCGGTGAAGCGCTTTTCCTACGGCCTGCTGGAGCAGGGCCTCAAGGAGCGCGGCATCACCCGCGACATGGACTGGGGCATCCCGGTGCCGCTCCCGGGAGGCGAGGGCAAGGTGCTCTATGTATGGTTCGACGCCCCCATAGGCTACATCACCTTCACCCGCGAGTATTTCGAATCCCGCGGCCAGCCGGAGGCGTGGAAGGATTTCTGGGAGGATCCAACGGCTGGCTTAGTTCATTTCATCGGCAAGGACAACACGGTTTTCCACGCCGTCATATTTCCCGCCATGCTGGCCGCGCACGGCGGCTTCCGGCTGGCTGACGCGGTGGTGGCGAACGAATTTCTCAATCTTGAGAGCGACAAGATATCCACCAGCCGGAATTATGCGGTATGGGTGGATGAGTACCTGGCCGCTTTCCCGGCCGATCCTCTGCGCTATTACCTCACCGCCATCGCCCCGGAATCGGCCGACGCCGACTTCTCCTGGAAGCAGTTCCAGCAGAGGAACAACAGCGAGTTGGCCGACAACCTTGGCAACTTCATCCAGCGCAATCTCACCTTCTGCCGCAGGTATTTCGCCGGCAAGGCGCCGGAAAGCGAAGGGCCGACCCCGGCCGGCCAGGTGATTTTGGACGAGATTGAGGCGGCCCGGCGCGAAATAGCGGATCTGCTGTACGATTTTCGCTTTAAGGCGGCGCTGGAGCGGCTGATGCGCCTGTCGCAGCGGGGCAACCAGTATTTCGCCGAGGAGGAGCCCTGGAAGTCGCGCAAAAGCGATCCGGTCCTCTGCGCCCGAACCATGGCCACCGGCTTGCGGCTGGTGGAGGCGTTGGGAGTCTTCATGGCCCCCTTCATGCCGACGGTGGCGGCCCGGCTCCGGGATTTCCTGAATCTGCCGCCTCTGGCGGCCGGCGACTGGGACGCCCCCAGCCGCCTCAAAGGCGGACATCCCCTGCGGGAACCCGAAGTGTTGTTCCCCAAGTTTGACGACGCGGCCATCCAGCCGCATATTGACAGATTGGCGGATAGTCCGGAAAAATGAGCCTTGCCGACGACAAGGTCCAAACGGCCGCCAACCCCAGCCTTTTGTTGCGCCTGCCCAACTGGCTGGGCGATTGCGTCATGGCCATGCCCGCCCTGCGGCATTTGGCCGATACCCTGCCGGATGTCCGGATATTCCTCTCCGGCCGCCGGCAATTTCGGGATTTGTTCGCGGCTCAACCGGGCGTGGCCGGCTTCGTTCCGGCGCCGTCGTCGGGGATCGCCAACCTCCTCCGCTGCTTGGCCTCTTCCGGGAACTTCCCGCCGGAACCCGGATTGCCCGGGCGTTTCGATTTGGGTCTGCTGTTGACCAACTCGTTTTCCTCGGCCATTTGGATGTGGCGGATCGGGGTCGGGAACCGGATCGGCTATGATCGCGATTGCCGCCGCCTATTCCTCACCCATCCGGTGTCCTGCGGCGTGATTGAGAAGTCGTGGCATTCCATCCATTATTATCTCTGGCTGGCCCGTTTGGCCGAGGCCGAGGCGGTCAAAAGCCTGGAAACGGAACGCCGGGAAATCGCGTCCATGGCGGAATATTTTTCGCCCAAATTGAAAGTGGGACAGGTGGAACGGTTGGCGGCGGCCGGGATGCTGGACCAGGCCGGCCTGGTCGGCCGCCCCTATGCCGTCATTGCCCCGGCCAGCGCCTTCGGCCAAGTCAAGGACTGGCCGCCGGAGCATTATCGCCGCCTGATCGAGGGATTGAACCGCTATTTTTCCCTGCCGGTCCTGATCACCGGCGGCAACAACCAGCTTCATGTTTGCGCCGGCATAGCCATGAAGCAGAAGGCGGCGGTCAATTTGGCCGGGAAGACCAGCATAGGTTCTTTTGCCGCCCTTTTGGCCGGAGCGCGGCTGTTTGTCGGAGGAGATTCGGGCGGAGCCCACATGGCGGCGGCCCTGGGCGTGCCGACTCTGGTCATATTCGGAGTCACCAATCCGTATCGCACCTGCCCGGTCGGGGTGAAGGTCAGGATCTTCGGGGGGACGGATCGCGATTCCGATCTGCGGAGCGGACGCAACCGCGAAAAAGCCGCGCAAATCCTGGCCGGCATCCTTCCCGTGCAACTCCTGGCGGCGGCAAGCGACTTCCTTGGCCGGAAGTGCGCCGATGGCTGAAACCGCTTCCCGGCCGGCAAAGCCGCTTAGCCGCTTCCTCATCGTCAAGCTGTCGGCGATTGGCGATACGGTGCATTCCTTACCGCTGGCGACCGCATTGAGGCGTTTCCATCCCGACTGTTTTCTCGGCTGGGTGACGGAACAGCCGTCCTCCGAATTGATTGCCGGGAATCCCCTGGTGGACTGGAGCTGCATATTACCCAAAAAATGGCTGAAATCGCCAAGCCGGGTCTGGGAACTCCGCCAACGACTTCGGGAACAAAGTTTTGACGTTTCTTTTGACACGCAGGGATTGACCAAGAGCGCTATCGCCGCCTG
>JAISYD010000302.1 GCA_031270145.1 Planctomycetota bacterium | reverse complement strand
TCTCAATCGCCTTTCGGCTGTGGGGGAGATTCCGACCTGCCTTAATCGACGGGCTCATGCTGGAGGCGATGGCGGATGGGCTCCGCCCGCCGGTCGGCAAGCGGAGCTAATCGCAAGCGGGGGCATCTTGTCCGCCGGTCTTTTTCCGCGTTGGGAATTGCGGCTTGCCGTCCGCCGTTTTTCCGTTATAATGTCCGCTTCCGATATTCGACAAGGCGATTCCGGGGAACGGCCGAACCTGTGGGAGGTGGGTATGCTCAAGCGGTTCAACATCGAGAACGGCATGATGGTGGAACGGGCCGACGAGGCGTCCCCGGTGCTGGTCTACGTCAGCCCGTCAGAGGAGGAGCGCCGGCGCCTCATCGACCAGGACTTCCTGGACGAGCACACCCTCATGTCGGCGCTGGACCCGGACGAGTTGTCGCGCCTTGAGTTCGAGCCGGCTCACGTGGCGATGATCTTCAAGCGCCCGCGCAACCAGACCATCGCCCTGGATCGGGAGGCGCATCCGGAATTCACCGTCACCTCCGTGGGCGTCTTCCTGTTCCATGACAAGCTGATCCTGGTGCAGCCGCAGGACATGCCGGTTTCCACCGGCATCAAGGCGATCAACCGCCGGCCGAGCCTCCGGGAAACGGTGCTCCGCATGCTGTACCGCACCATCATCCATTTCCTTGAGCACCTCAAGGCCATCAACATGATGGTCGACGCCATCGAGAAGGAAACCAACCAGTCGTCCGAAAACCGCTACCTCATATCGCTCTTCGCCCTGGAGAAGTCGCTGGTCTACTACCTCAACGCCATCAACTCCAACGAGGCGCTGCTGCAAAAAATGCGCAACAACGCCGGGAAAATGGGCTTTTCCCCCGAGGAATGCGAGCTTCTTGACGACATCATAATTGAAAATTCCCAATGCGGCCGCCAGGCCCAGATCTATTCGAACGTCCTGGCCGGCATGATGGACGCCAGGGTCAGCATCGTTTCCAACAACCTGAACGTCCTGGTGAAAAACCTGACCATGATCACCATCTGCCTCCAGGTGCCGACCATGGTGGTGTCCATCTTCTCCATGAACGTCCGCCTGCCCATCGCCGCCGAAAGCGGCCTGGCCTTCTGGCAGGTGATGTCCACCGCGGCGCTGGCCCTCCTCGGCTTCATGTGCATCTGGCGCTGGCGAAGATGGTGAGCCGCTCCATGGCCGACAACCCATCCCCTTACCCCTCTTCGGTTGCCAGGCTGGTGGACGAGTTCGCCAAACTTCCGGGCGTTGGCCGGCGTTCGGCCGAACGGCTGGCCTTCCATTGCCTGTCCGCGCCCCGCGAGGAGGCGCTGGCGCTGGCCCGGGCCATCCACGACGCCAGGAAAAACTTGCGGGCCTGCTCCCGCTGTTTCCATGTGGCGGAGGGCGATCTCTGCCCAATTTGCGCCGATCCCGGCCGCGATCCGGGCCAGATCTGCGTCATGGAACTGCCGCGCGACGCCATCGCCATGGAGAAAACCGGCGTCTACCGCGGCGTCTACCATATCCTGCAGGGACGCCTGTCGCCGGACGGCGACGTCGGTCCCGACAACATCAGGGTGCGGGAGCTCCTGGCCCGCCTGGCCGGAGCCAGGGAGGCCGGGAAGCCAGCCTCGGAAATCATCATCGCCACCCGCCCCAACGTCGAGGGCGACGCCACCGCCGAGTACCTGGCGGCGGAGCTCCGCGCCCGCTTCCCGGAGTCGCGGGTCACTCGGCTGGCCCGCGGATTGGCCAGCGGCGCCGAATTCGAGGCGGTCGCTCCGTCCTCGATAATCTTCGCCCTGCGGGGCAGGCGGGAGTGAGACGCCCATGGACATGAGGGAATTGCCGCACCCGTCCCGCCACCGCGCCTGGGTCGAGGTGGATCTCCAGGCCATCGCCGACAATGTGGGCGTTTTCCGCCGCCTGGCCGGGTCGGGGCGGCAGGTCATGCCGGCGGTGAAGGCCGACGCCTATGGCCATGGAGCCGTGGCGGCGGCCCGGGCCGCCCTGGCCGGCGGAGCCGACCGCCTGGCCGTGGCGACCTGCCTGGAAGGCCAGGAATTGCGGGAAGCCGGCATTGGGACGCCCATCCAGCTGTTGGGCGCCCTGCTTCCGGAAGAGGCGCGCGCGGTGGTCCGGCTGAACCTTATCCCATCCCTGCACGAGCTTGACCTTGCCCGACTGATATCCATTGAGGCGGTCATGGCCGGGCGGATCGTCCCGGTCCAGATGAAGATCGATTCCGGCATGGGGCGGCTGGGCGTCCTGCCGGAGAAGGCGGCGACGACGGCGCTGGAAATCGCCTCTCTGCCAGGTCTAAGCCTTGAGGGCGTGTTCACGCACTTCGCGGACGCCGCCGACGCGGCTTACAGCCGGGAACAATTGGCGCGTTTCAACGCGGCGTCGGCCGGCATCGAGGCGGCGGGAGTGACCGGTTTCCTGCGCCACGCGGCCAGCACCACCGCCGCCCTGCTTTATCCGGAGTCTTTTTTCGATATGATCCGTCCCGGGGCCGGCGTGTACGGTTACGCCTCGCCGGACGGGTTGGCGCGGGATGCCGCCCTGAGGCCGGCGCTGGCCTGGCGTAGCCTGGTCATCCAAATCAAGAACTATCCGCCCGCGGCCAACCTGGGTTACAACCGCACCTTCACCACTCGGCGGCCAACCCGGGTGGCGCTGTTGCCGGTCGGCTATGCCGACGGCTACCGGCGGGAGTTTTCCAACCGAGCCCTGGTCATCATCAACGGCAAGCGGGTTCCGGTGCTGGGGATGGTGTCGATGGACTACGCCATGGCGGATGTCACCGATCTGGAGGATGTGGCGCCGGGCGCGGTGGCCACCCTGTTGGGCGAAGACGGCGCAGAGCGCATAACCGCCGAGGAGTTGGCCGCCTGGGGCGGCACCATCCCCTATTGCCTGACCTCCGGCATCGGCCCCAGGGTGGCGAGGGTATATATGGAAACGCCTTGATCGTTTGCCGTCCGTTTGTGACGCCGCCGGGACTATGGCTTGACTTTTGGGATCCGTTCGGGGAAATTGGGGCGATGGGCCGCCCGACGGGCGGTTCCAGTCCGTTTCCGGGGGCGCTAGTGGCCCGCCCGGCTAATTTGAATGGTTTGGAGATAGCGCATGCAATTTGCCGAAGTGCCGGAAGCCCTGGCTGAACTCAAGGCCGGGGGCATGATCATTCTGGTGGATGACGAGAACCGGGAGAACGAGGGCGATTTGGTCATGGCCGCCGAGTTGATCACGGCCGATGGCGTCAACTTCATGGCTAGCCGCGCCAGGGGCTGGATTTGCCTCACCCTTGACGCCGAGACCTGCGAACGGCTGGATCTGCCGCAGATGGTCAACGACAACCGGGCGACCTTCGGGACCGCCTTCACGGTGACCATCGAGGCGAAAAGCGGCGTCACCACCGGCATCAGCGCCGCGGATCGGGCCCATACCATACGGGTGGCTTCCCGGGCCGACTCGAAGGCGGCGGACTTGGTGCGGCCGGGTCATGTCCAGCCCATCCGGGCCCAGCCGGGCGGGGTGTTGGTGCGGACCGGCCAGACCGAGGGCTCGGTCGATCTGATGCGCCTCGCCGGTCTGAGGCCGGCGGCGGTCATTTGCGAGATAATGAACGAGGACGGCAGCATGTCCAGATTGCCGCAACTGGAGGATTTTTCCCGGCGGCACAAGATCAAAATCCTCTCGGTGGCGCAACTCATCAAGTACCGCCGGCTCACCGAGCGGCTGATTGCCTGCGTCGCCTCGGTCGACATGCCGACCGCCTTCGGGCATTTCCGACTCCACGCCTATAATGCCGATTTCCTGAACGAGACGCATCTGGCGCTCACCCTGGGCAACGATATTTTCCCCGGAGCCCCGGCGATCGACGATCCGGTCCTGGTCCGGGTCCATTCCGAATGTATGACCGGCGACGTTTTCCACTCGTTGCGCTGCGATTGCGGCGAACAACTCCAGGCCGCCATGCGGATGATCCAGGACGGGGGACGGGGGGCGCTTGTCTATATGCGCCAGGAGGGCAGGGGCATCGGCCTCGACAACAAATTGCGCGCCTACGCCCTGCAGGAACAGGGGCTGGACACGGTGGAGGCCAACGCCAGACTCGGCTTCCCGGCGGATTTGCGGGATTACGGGTTGGGGGCGCAAATCCTGGCCGATTTGGGTTTGCGCCGCCTGCGCCTGCTCACCAATAATCCCAGGAAGATCGCCGGCTTGTCTGGCCATGGCCTGGAGATAATCGAACGCGTCCCCCTGGCGATGTCCCCGCGGACTGAAAACAGGGGCTATTTGGAGGCCAAACGCAGCAAGCTGGGACATTTCCTGCCCAGCGACATTGTTTAGGACGCCGCGCGGCCCGGTCGCCGGTATGGAGGATGGGGAAATGCCCAAAGTCATAGAGGGCGGCCTGACGGCCGCCGGACTCCGGGTGGCCATTGTGGTTAGCCGCTTCAATTCGTTCATCACCGAGAGGTTGCTTGAGGGAGCGATCGACGCTTTGCTTCGGCATGGGGCGGCGGACGGCGACCTCGCGGTCATCCGGGTGCCGGGGGCTTTCGAGATCCCGGCGGCGGCGAGGCTGGCCGCCGCCAATCCCGCCTACGACGCGGTCATCGCCCTGGGGGCGGTGATTCGCGGCTCAACTCCGCATTTCGACTATGTGGCGTCCGAAATGGTCAAGGGGATTGGCCAGACGGCGTTGTCGACCGGCAAACCGGTGGCCTTCGGCGTCCTGACCACCGACAGCATTGAACAGGCCATTGAGCGGGCCGGGACCAAGGCCGGCAACAAGGGCTTTGACGCCGCCCTGACCGCCATTGAGATGGCCAACCTGTTCCGGGCCATGGGAAGCTAGCTTGCGCCCGCGCAGCCTGGGTCGGCGTTTGGCCCTGCAATATCTGTTCATGGCCGATTTGAACGGCTTTTCCGGGGTCGAGTCTCCGGAGGATTTTTTCCGCGGCCAGCGCCTGGCGGAGCGCCGCGAATCCGGCGGGGATGACTGGGACGACGACGGGGCTTCCGGGGAAGAAGCATCCCGCCGCCCGGAGGCCGAGGCTTTCGCCCTCCTCCTCATCCGCGGGGTGGAAGACAACCTGGAGGCCATCGACAGGGAAATCGCCGCTTCGGCCGACAACTGGTCGCTGATTCGCATCGCCCCCATCGAAAGGAACGTCATCCGCCTCGCGGCCGCCGAGCTCCGCTTGGGGGCGTCGCCCCGGCGGGTGGCCTTGGACGAGGCGGTGGAATTGGCCAAGCGCTTCGGCGACAAGGATTCCGGCGCCTTTGTCAACGGCGTGGCGGACCGCCTGTTCGGCGGAACTTGACGGGGAGATGGCTTGGCTGGCAATCAATCAATCGATCTCCACGTCCACAGCGTCTATTCCGATGGCAGCCTGACCCCGGACCGGCTGGCTTGGCTGGCGGTTCAACGCAACGTTTCCGCCCTGGCCATCACCGATCACGATTCGTTGGCGGGGGCGGACGACAAACTGGCCGCCTGTCTCTCCCACGGGGTGGAATGTGTCGCCGGGGTGGAGTTGTCCTGCGAACTGGATGGGCGTGAGGCGCACATCCTGTCGCTTTTCGCCGATCCGGCCTCCGGTTGCGCCGGTCAATTGGCTGACATTTCCCGCTTCCGCGAGAAGCGGATGCGGCTGATGCTGGAGCGCCTGGAATCGCTTGGCATCCATATCGAATTGCCGGATTTGCGGATTGGCGAATCCGGGGCCTATGGCCGGCCCCATCTGGCCCGGGCCATGGTGGAAAAGGGCGTGGTCAAAAATTTGAACGAGGCTTTTGGCCGCTACCTGCATGACGGCGGCCCGGTTTATGTCGAGAAGCGGCGCTTGCCGATGGCCGAGGGGATTTCCCTGGCTAAAAAATTGGGCGGAGCGGCGATCCTGGCCCATGCCGGGATAAGCGGCCTGCTGGACGATCTGGATCGTTTCGTCGAGGCGGGTCTGGACGGAATCGAGGTTTACCACCCCAAGCACGGGGGTGAAACCATTGCCAGCCTGCTGGCCTATTGCCGCTCGCGGAAACTGCTGGTTTCCGGCGGCAGCGACTTTCACAGCCCGGGCGACGGGGCGGAAATCGGTTCCACCCGCACTCCCCGGGAACTTCTTGAGCCTTTGCGGGAACTCGCCGCCGCCAGGAAAGGATAGGGATGGGGTTTTTCGCCAAGTTGAAAAGCGGCCTGCAAAAGACCCGCGATCTCCTGTTTATGGACGTCAAGGATGTGTTCCGCGTTGGCCGGCTGGTCGACGAGGAGTTGCTGGGCGAACTGGAGGAGCGGCTGCTCCTGGCCGACGTCGGCCCGGCCGTGGCTGGCGAGGCGGTGGAGAGGGTCCGGGCCAGGTTCAAGGACGGGAAGATACGGGATCCCGCGGAGATGCTGGAATTCCTCAAGGAATATCTGGCCGAAAGCCTGGGCGACGGCGCGGCGGCCGGGCTGGCGAAAAATCCGGACGGCCCCACCGTAATCCTTTTGGTGGGGGTGAACGGGGTGGGCAAGACCACCAGCGCCGCCAAACTCGCCAGGCATCTTGTCGACCAGGGCGGAAAGGTGATCTTGGCCGCCGCCGACACCTTCCGCGCCGCCGCCGGCGAGCAGCTTGACGTTTGGGCCGGCCGGATAGGGGTGGACCTGGTCCGCCTCGCCGATGGGGCGGATCCGGCGGCGGTGGTGTTCGACGCCTGCGCCGCCGCCGCCGCCCGGAAGGCTGATTATGTTTTGGTGGACACGGCCGGCCGCGTCCACACCAAGGCCAATCTCATGCGGCAACTGGAAAAAATCCACCGGGTGGCGGCTAAATGCGTCCCCGGCGCTCCTCACGAAGTGTTGCTGGTCCTCGACGCCACCACCGGGCAGAACGCCTTGTCCCAGGCCAAGGTGTTCACCGAGGGGGTGGGTGTGACCGGCCTCATCCTGGCCAAGCTGGACGGCACCGCCAAAGGGGGCGCCGTAATCTCGATAAGCCGGCAAATCCGCCTGCCGGTGAAATTCATCGGTTTGGGCGAAAAAGAGGGCGATTTCGCTCCCTTTGACGGCAAGGAGTTCTGCGCCGCCCTTTTCGCCGGGGTGACGGCTGGCGGTGGGGCGGCGTCTTGACAAGCGCGGCGGGGTGGAAATAATTGGCTTGGTCCGCCCTTGGAGGGCGGATTGGCGGAGTGGAACGCTTGGCTATCCCGGCGTCCCGTTTGCATGGTGGGCGGAGCCGGGCGGTTTCCCGATGGACGCGACGGAAAACAGGAGATTCGAGGAGGCCCTCGCCCTCTTGGAGGAGCGGCGCTACGGCGAGGCGGTCGAGTCGTTTTCCGCCGTGATCGCCCTGAGTCCCGACATGGCCGGCGCCTATGGCAACCGGGGTCTGTGCTACCTTAATCTTGGCCTGGATGATCAGGCCAGAAATGATTTCGAGACCGTGGTCCAGCTTGATCCCGACGACGCCATGGGCTACAGCATGCTGGCGGATTTGGCCCGTTTCCAGGGCGGGCCCGAGGATGTTCTGCGCCAGATCAACCTGGCCCTGGCCCGCAATCCGGACGAGCCGCAGGCGCATTTCCTGCGGGGCTGGCTTTTCGCCCGGGCCGGGCAATACGACCTGGCGGCCGAGGATCTTGGCCGCTTCCTGGAATTGGCGGGCGAAAACGACGACGTCAAGGATTTTTACGACGCCTGTACCGTCCTCGCCTCCGATAATCCGCCGATTGCGGAATTGGCCGCCTCGGGGAAGGCGGACGATTACCTGGGGCTGCGCGGCTGGTCGTTCGACCATTCGGAAAACCGCGATTATGAGGAACAGGGGTTGCCGTGCCCGTACGCCCACTGCATACGCAACTGCCGGCCGCTGTCCCCCGAAACGCCGGAGGGGTGTCCGATTTTCGGCAATGCCTGTCCGGGCCGCCACAAACAGGTCGACTGGTGCCGCGAGCATCCGCAAATGTTTGACTGAGAAGCCGGATTTCGGAAAGGGAAGAAGTGGGAGATATGCGCCTGGCTTGTTATGCCGCCCCCTGGGGGCCCGAAGGAGTCATCCAGGCCATCAGCGATGTGGCCGATTGCGGTTTCGACGGCCTGGAATTCCCGGCCAACGTGGTTCTCCGCTACGAGGATCGCCTGCATGTGTTCGAGGAGATACTGGACACGACCGGCCTCAAGCTCTCCGGCCTGTTGCAAAGGGTGAACCTCGTCGATAAGGAAAAGGCCGACGAGCAGGTGGAACGGGCCGCCAATTCCGCCCGTTTCGTCGGCGCCATCGGCCAAGGCAACCTTGTCGTCTGCCAGGCGACTCCGTTGGACGCCCCGGCCTCGGACGACGACTGGCTGACCGCGGCCGCCATTGTCGAGGAAATCGGCTGCCGCTGCCGGGACTTCGGGATAAACCTGTGCTTTATGCCGCGCGCCGGCCATTTCGGGGCCTCGGACAGCGACTTGAGGCGCATCCTTTCCATGACCAACCCCGAAGTCGTGCACCTGGCGCTTGATAGCGCCGAATTGACCTTGGCCGGCATCGATCCGGTCAAGGCGATCAAGGCCAACGCCGCCAGGCTGCGGGCGGTGCGGCTGCGCGACGTTTCCGGGGCTAGGCGGCGTTCGGACGTCACCGTCTCCCGGCCCGGCGGCGCCCCGCAGTTTGGCCGGGGGGCGGTCGATTTCGAGGCTTTTTCCAAGGCGCTTATCGAGGTCGGCTACGATGGCTGGGTCACCGTCGACGTCACGGGGGAGGCGGCCAAACCCAAGGATTCGGCCTTTTCCAGCTACCGCTTCGTCATGCGGCGTTCGGGGCTTTTTCCTTATTGATCCCGCCCGGGGGCGGCGGTCGCGATCCCGCCGAATCCCAGACTGGTTACGCCTTCCTTGATTGCGGCCATGGCCGGCGCCTGGAGCGTTTCGCCGGCATTGCGGTGTCCCGGCCGGCCCCCGCCGCCAGTTGGCCTCCGATCCTGCCTCCCGCGGTCTGGGCCGCGGCCCAACTCAGCTTTTGCCGCGGCTCCGGCTGGCTGGGCGTTCCGCCAGCGGATTGGCGCATCCGTCTGGGTTCCGTCAGCCTGGGCCTGAGGCCGACCGGCGGCGGGCAGCTTGGTTTTTTTCCCGAATGTCTCCGGGTCGCCGGCCGTTTGTCCGATCAGTTGGCCGAGCGGCCGGTTTCTTCCAACGGGCGGCGAATCATCAATCTCTTCGCCCACACCGGCCTCGTTACCCTGGCGCTGGCATCGCTGCCCGGCGTCCGGGAAATAATCCATGTCGATTCCTCTCCCGGCGCATTGCGGCAAGCGCGCGAAAATGCGGTCCTTTCCGGCCTTGAAAAGGCGCCGGTGCGCTGGCTGGCGGACGACGCGCTCGCCTTTCTGGTCCGGGAGGTCCGCCGGGATCGGGATTGCGATCTGCTGGTGGCGGATCCGCCCGCTTACGGCAGGGGAGGCGGAACGGGGGATTGGAAACTGGAGCGGGACTTGCCGGAACTCCTGCGCCTGGCCGGCATCCTGCTTGCGCGGCAAGGCGGTTTGCTTTGCCTCGTCTGCCATCGGGCTGGCTGGGGCGCTTCCGATTTGCTCCGTCAAGCCGCCGCCATCCCCGGATTGGCCGAAGTGGAAACGCTTCCGCTGGTTCTGCGGACGACGGGCGGCGCAAGGAAGCTTGCCTTGGGAACCGCCCTGTTCGCCGCTCTGCCGCGAAAAGATTAAGCCGCGCCGCCGGAGCGCTAGCCGCCGACTTCGCTCCGGCGGTATTGCACCGCCTCCATCAGGTGTTCAATGCCGATGTCTGGGCTGTCCTCCAGATCGGCGATGGTGCGGGCCGTCTTTAGGACGCGCCCGTAGGCGCGGGCGGAAAGCCCGAATTCGCTCAAGGCCGACTTGATCAGCGATTCCCCCTCGCGATTCAGGCGGCAATGCCTCTCCAAATCCGCCGGCGTCATGGCGGCGTTGACCGGGGTGGGGCGGTCGGGGAACCGCCTCTCCTGGATTTTCCGCGCCGCCGCCACCCGGGCCGCCATTTGCGGCGATGTCTCGCCCTTCCTTCCCTCCATCAGGCGGTCGCGGTCCACCGGCGGAACCTCGACATGCAGATCGATGCGATCCATGAGCGGGCCGGAAATCTTCCCGACATAGGCGGCCACTTGCCCGGGCGAGCAGCGGCAGACCCGGCGCGGATCTCCCCGGCGGCCGCAAGGGCAGAGATTCATCGACAGAATCAGCAGGATGCGGGCCGGAAACGTTCCGGAGCCGGCCGCCCGGCTGATGGTGATGGAGCCGTCCTCCAGCGGCTGGCGGAGGGTCTCCAGCAACTGGCGGGGGAACTCCGGCGCTTCGTCCAGGAACAGCACGCCGTTGTGGGCCAGCGATATTTCCCCCGGCCGGGGTATGGCGCCGCCGCCGATTAGCCCGGACAGGCTGGCGTTATGGTGGGGCGAGCGGAAGGGGCGCAGGCGCATCAGCCCCTGTCCCGGCCGGGTTTCGCCGGCCACGCTGTGGATTTTGGTGGCGTCAAGGCTTTCTCCCAGCGTCAAGGGCGGCAGGATGGTCGGGAGTCGTTGGGCCGCCATGGTCTTGCCGCTGCCGGGCGGCCCCATCAGGAGGCAGTGGTGCGACCCGGCGGCCGCCACCAGCATGGCGCGCTTGACCATCTCCTGTCCCCGCAGATCCGAATAGCAGAGACCGCCGTCCGCTTCTCCGGCCGGCTCGTCGGGCGGCTGGGACTGGGGCGGCGTCCAGGTTCCGGCGAAAAAGCCCGCCGCCTCCGCCAGATCCCGGACGCCCACCGCCTCCACTCCCTCGATGGCGGCGGCTTCGGACAGGTTGGCGAAGGGTAG
>JAISYD010000238.1 GCA_031270145.1 Planctomycetota bacterium | reverse complement strand
TCGCCGATTGGAAAAGATGGATATCGGTCAGAACCGGCTTGGCTCCGGCCAGCAGGCAGAGTCGGGCCGCCTCCAGGGCGGCGGGCGTGGCGTTTTCCTGGGAAAAGCGGCCGGTGTCCGAAACAATGCCGGTCCAGAGGGCCTGGGCCGCCCCGGGCGGAATGTCCCAGCCGGCGGTTCGGGCCAGCCGGACCACCAATTCGCAGGTCGAACTGGCGGCCGGATCGATCCAAACCGCCTGGCCCAGGCCGGCGCTCGAGGCATGGTGATCCAGGTTGAACGCCGGAAGCTTGGCGGCCGCCTCCCGGTTGATTTCCGGAAGGCGGTCGATCTCGCCGCAGTCAAGTACGCCGAACAGATCGAAATCGCGCCACCAGCCGGGATGGCCGGGGTTGGCGATCCATTCCGGCCTGGTCAGGAAGGATAATTTGCCGGAGATGGGGCCTGGATTCACCACTAGGGCGGCGTGGCCAAGGGAGCGGAGAATTTCGGCCAGGGCGAAGCAGGCGCCCAGGCTGTCCCCGTCCGGGCGCGAATGTCCGCTCAGGGCCAGGCGGGAGGCGGGGTTTTTCCCCAGCAGGGAAATGATGTCGTCGCTAGCCATGGAATCCGTCGTCAGGGGAGTTCTATCTTGCCGCCGCGCGGGATGACGATGCCGCCCTGGCGCTCCCGCTCCAGTTGCCGCGCCTCCCGCACCAGATCGTTCACTGCGGCTTCGATGGCTTTCGGGAACGCCTCGCAGGCGGCGCGGAGGTTGCCGGCCGGAATTTCGCACTGCACCGGGATGGGGCCGTGGGGGGTCATGATCTGGGCCGAGCCCATGAATATGGGCTGGCGGGCGGCGTCCGGGCCGCCGTCGGCGGTGATGGGCAAAAGGCACTGGATGGAGCCCAACCCCAGATCCGTATAGGTCTCCTGGCGGTACAGATTGTTAGTGTCGATCTTGCCGTCGCCGGCCTTGCCGTTGTCCAGCGCCATGCCTTCCCCCTCCCCTTGCCGGGCCATGCCGGAGCGCGCCAAAAAACCGATCCCTTGAGCCGGAGCCGGCCGGGACTTAATCAGACTCCTTTCTCCTTTTTCGCCTCCGACCCGGGTTTGCGCACCCAGCGCTTCCGGCCGCGCACCTTGACGCGTACGAAGCCGGCGTCCAGGCGGTTCTTGATCTTCCGCTTCTTCCGGTTGCGGATATAGCGTATCTTGTATTCCATGGGCCTTCTCCTCTTTTTTCCAAAAAATAAAACGTCAGGCGCAACGCGACGGCGGTTCAGGCTCCGGACAAACGCAAACGATCCCTGAAATAATCGGCCAGCCGGCCGGCCGGAACCCTGGATTGCTCCATGCTGTCGCGCTCGCGCACGGTTACGGAATCCTCCGTTTTCGTGCCGGCGTCGATAGTGACGCACCATGGCGCCCCCGCCTCGTCCATGCGGCGGTAGCGCCGGCCGATGGCCCCGGACTCGTCGTAAAACGAATTGATCCCTTCGGCCATGAGTTGGGACAGCAGTTCCCGCGCCTTTTCCGGCAGGCCGTCCTTCTTGACCAGCGGAAACACCCCGACCTTGACGGGGGCGAGGCGGGGATGGAAGCGCAGGACGGTTCGGACGTCGTTTTTTTCCCGGTCGATCATTTCCTCGGCGTAGGCGTCGCAAAGGAAGGCGAGCGCCGCCCGGTCGGCCCCGGCGGCCGGCTCGATGACGAACGGGGTGTAGCGCTTCTTGGTTTCGGTCTCGAAATAGGAGAGATCCTTGCCGGAATGCTCGGAATGTTTCCGGAGATCGTAGTCGATGCGGTTGGCGATGCCCTCGAGCTCGCCCCACTCCCCCTCGCCGTCCTGGTTCTCGAAGGGGAAGAAGTATTCCACGTCGACGCAGGCCTTGGCGTAGTGGGCCAGTTCCGATTGCTCGTGCGGGCGCAGCCGCAGGCGCTCCGCCCTCATGCCGAGCGACTTGTACCATTCGAACCTGGCCTTGGACCAGTATTCGAACCAGCGGTCGTCGGTTCCGGGCTCCACGAAAAATTCCATCTCCATCTGCTCGAACTCGCAGGTGCGGAAGGTGAGGTTGGAGGTGGTGATCTCGTTCCGGTAGGACTTGCCGCATTGGGCCACCCCGAAGGGCGGTTTGACGCGGGACGAGTTGAGGACGTTGAGGAAGTTGACGAACATGCCCTGGGCCGTCTCCGGCCTGAGATACACCGCCGTCTCCCCGATGATGCCGGCCAGCTTTTCCCTGCGCGCCTCCGGGTCCAGGGCCGCCAGGGCGTCCACGGCGTCGAGGATTTGCTGCATGGGATCGACCGGGCCAAGCGAAGTGCGGAACATCAGGTTGAACTGGCGTTCGGGCGAGAGATCCCCGGAGCCGCAGACCGGGCAGACGTAGCCCTGGGGGCCGACCACGCCGGCCAGTTTTTTGCCGTCGCTCCGGCCGCCCTCGCGGCAGGCGGCGGCGGAGCCGGGGACGGCGCGGGGCGCCTTGTCGGCCCGGAAGCGCTCCTTGCAATTGCGGCAGTCGACCAGGGGGTCGGAGAAGCCGGCCAAGTGGCCCGAGGCCCGCCAGACGTCGGGGTGCATGATGATGGAGCAGTCGAGCCCCACCACGTCGTCGCGGCGGTGGACCATGTCGCGCCACCAGGCGTCCTTGATGTTGCGCTTGAGCTCAACTCCGAGCGGACCGTAGTCGTAGCAGGCCTTGAGGCCGCCGTAGATTTCGGAGGACTGGAAGATGAAGCCCCGCCGCTTGGCCAGGCCGACGATTTTTTGCATGGTGCTTTCGGGCATTCTTTATCCCTTCCGGAGGTCCTTGAGTATCGCCAGGCCCTGGCGTATGACTTCATCCTTGGCGGCGTAGGCGATGCGAAAATGCGTGTCGCGCTCGGAAAAGCAATTGCCGGGGATGACCAGGAGGTTGTTCCGGAGACATTCTTCGACGAATTCGCCGCCGGTCCCCCAGGGCGCCTTGGGGAAAATGTAAAAGGCGCCGCCCGGCTTCGTCGTCTCGTAGCCGGCGTCGACCAGTCCGCCGTGGATCAAGTCCCGCTTCGCCCGGTACTCCCGGACGCTGTCCGCCATGTCGAAGTCGACCGCCGCCGCCGCCGCGATTTGCATGGGGGAGGGGGCGCAGACGAAGCTGAATTGCTGGAACTTGGTCATGGCCTGGATCAGATTCTCCGGTCCGGCGGCCCAGCCCACCCGCCAGCCGGTCATTGCGTGGCTTTTCGAGAAACCGCCCAGGGCGACGGTTTTTTCCGGACACAGATCGCGCATCCTGGCCGGCGGCCCGTCATAGCTGTAATAGTCATAGATTTCATCGGCGATGATCGCGAGGTCGTGTTTTTTGGCGAGCCTGGCCACTCCCTCAAGCTCCTCCCGGCTGTGGACCGCGCCGGTTGGGTTGGCCGGCGAGCCGATCAGTATGGCCTTGGCGCGGGGGGTGATCAGGCTTTCGATCCTGGCCGCGTCCAGCCGCCAATCGGGATAGCATTCGTAAAATAGCGGTTTGGCGTCGAACATCAGCGCCAACTGCTTGTACATGACGAAGTAGGGATCGGGGAGGAGTATTTCGTCCCCGGGGTCCAGAAGCGCCATATAGGAGAGGAGCAGCCCTCCCGAAACGGCGCTGGTGACCAGTACCTCCCTTTCGCCCAGGCCCCGCAGGGGGCCGGCGAGCAGCCTGGCCCGGAGTTCGGGGCCGCCTTGGGTTTGGGTGTAGGCGTTCTTTCCCGCTCGGATGGCGGCGATGGCCTGATCCTTAAGCGGCTCCGGGACGTCGAAGTCCGGTTGCCCGATGGAGAGGTTGACCGGATTTTTCAGGCTGGCGGCGAGATCGAAAATCCTCCTGATCCCCGACGCCTCCGTCGTTGAAACGCGCTGGGCAAACCTAGCCACCAATATCCCCTTTTCCCCATGCCCCGGTTCCGGCGGATTCCGGAAGGGCGGCGCCTACTTCTTGGCCTCCCCCTCGGAGCCCTCGCCGTCCTCCTCCTTCTTTTTCTTCTTCTTCATGGCCACCTTGATGGAGCGCACCTTCGGCAGGCCGAAGAGACCGCTTTCGGCCGAATTCCAGCGTTCGGCCTCCTCCAGTTTTTCCAGCCGCTCCAGGCGGTTAAGGACGTTGCGGTGCTTGGCGGCCAAGCCGCCGCTCCGGAAGGACGAATGGATGCTCATGGTTTGCTTGCTCCTGTGAAAGACAACTCCCGCAAATACCGCTTTCGCTGTTTGGAATCCGCGCGGCGGCTCATCGCCGTTCCCCGGTCGGCGTCCGGAAAATGGCGCCGCCGTCCAGCCCGATGCCCAGCCGTCCGGCCAAGTCCGCGTCGCCGTTGTCCAGGACGCAGAACATGTCCCGTTCCGTCGTCATGGCGGCCAGGTTGGCGGCGCCCTTGACAATCACCAGATCGACCTGGCCCAGCAACTCGCGGAATTCGCTGGAGGCGCGCTCCGGCGCCAGCCCGAACATGGGGGTGCCGGGATCGACCACCACCACCGACGCCGGGAAACCGGTCAGTTCGGCGTCCTTTTGGGTGGCCATAAGGAAGACGGGCGTGGCCGCCACCGCCAGGTAAACCTGTTTGCCCCTTTCCGCCGCCGCCTCGGCCAGCGGCCGATCCAGGGCGATTTCCCCGGCCCGGTTGGCCACCAGCATCAGCGAATTGGCCTTGGCCACGGCCGCCTCCAGCGCCTCCGATTCGTCATGGGCCGGGGGAATGAGGAAGGTGGCGGCCACGCTTTCCTGGATGTCGGCCCGTCCCAGTCCGCTGAAATCCAGCCTGGCTCCGGCGAGGGAGGCCCGGAGGGCCCATTTCAACTCGCCGCCGCTTCCGACCGGAAAGCGTTTCAACAGGATTTTCAGGATGCCCAGCGCCGTTTTGTCCCCCCTGGCCTTGGCGTTTTCGTAGGGATCCCTCACTCCCAGGGCGTGGCAGGCTATTTCCCAGCAACGGAGGAGGATATCCGCCGGATTCACGCCCAGATCCCCCTCCTCGGCGATTTCGCCCATCACCTTCAGCAAGACCTTGCGGTGGATGAAATCGTCTTCCGACACCGCCCTGGCGGTGTCGAGAATCATGGTCAACGCCTCAGGAACGCAGTCAGGTATGGGTTTCATGCCTTCCCCACGCTTTCATGCCCGGTTTTCCCCGAGCCGGACGCCGCGTCCGGCTTTTTTCAATATACCTGCGCACCCAGTTCCCGCACCGGCGCCACCCGGCAACCCCGGTATGGCGTGGGTTCGCGGGAAAGGGAAAGGCCATCCATTTTATAATAGATTTTCAGCAAATTGTCCAGCCCGGGATCGTTGGCGCTTTTCCCTATCCCCACCGAAAGGACGAAGCGCGGTTCCGCCCCGGCGGTCCTGAAGATAAACCCCTGGACATCCCCGCCGCCGTCCCGCCTTCCTTTGGCCACCGCCTCGGCCAGCTCCAGTTCCAGCCGCTCCGGCATCTCCCCGTCGGCCGCCTCGGTCCTGATGATCAGGGTGTAATCCTGATCCGACGGCCGCAGGACGGATCTAGGCGCCGGCGCCAGCCGCCGCAGGCTCAGCCTTTCCGGGTCGGCGTCGCCGATGTCGCCGCCGCCCGCCGGGGAAGCCGGCCTTTCCTCCTGGCCCCGCTTGTAGCCGAGGAAATATGAGCATCCCACCAGGGCCAGGATAATGATGAAGCAGAAAAACGCCGTGTCCAGGGCGAGAACCACCTCGCGGGGCGATCTTGGCCGGGGCGGCGGCGGCGGCTCGAATTTCTCCTCCGGGGCCGCCGTCGGTTGCTCCGGTTCGGCTGGGCGGCGGGGGAAAACCGGCTGCTTTTTTTCCCGCGGTCTTTGCTCCGGCTCCCGCCGGACTTCCAATCCGGCCGGCGTGCTTTCCGATCGCGGATCGGAGGCGGCGTTCTCGTCGATGATTATCGCCGGATTGGCCGCCGGCTCCTCCCTCTTCCCTTCCCGCCCTTTTTCGCCCGCCGGCCGGATCGGCCTGGAATCCATGGTTAACGATTGTTTGCCCTTTGCCTTTTGCCTGGCCAAAATTTCATAGAGCTCGAGTTTTTTGCCTTCTTTTGCCATTTGGGCCAAACTCCGGTTGCCCCATGAATATCAACCGCCGTCCCCGTCGGCGGACGGAGACGGCGAAGCGCCATGATAATGTCCAGCCGCCCGGCTGTCAAGCGATAATCGGCGGAATCCAGGGTCATTCGGTTATCCGCCTGGCGGCGGCGTCGATAGCGCGTGCCCTGTTCTCCGCGTAGTATTCCAATCCTTCCGGTTAAACCTTCCGGTCAAGACAACCGGAATGACGGCGACATCGCCTACCACGGGGCAACGGGTGGAGGAGAGGGTTT
>JAISYD010000168.1 GCA_031270145.1 Planctomycetota bacterium | reverse complement strand
TTCGCGGATTTCGCCGGGCGTCCCCGGGGTCAATCGTAAATGCCCTGCATGATCTTGGCCAATTCCGTCGCATCGGCGGTTTCGCGCAGCATTTTTTGGCGCTTTTCCTCGATTTTCCGCAATCGGCCGGCTTGGGCGATCACCTCGTCCAGCCGGGCGGCCGGGAATTTCACCGCCCCGTTTTCATCCATATGCACGATATCGCCCGGCATGACGTCCATGCCGCAGATGTCCACCGGCGTGTTGACCGCCTGGACGCCGAAATAGCCGTGGCCGGGCGTAATGCCGGTTATCAGGTATTGGATGCCCATGGGACGAATTTCGTCGACGTCGCGGGACGGGCCGTCCGACAGCACGCCGACTACCTCGGCCGACTTGAAGGCGGTCATCATATTGCCGCCGATCAGCCCGCTCCGGCTCTTGATGGGATCCGGCAGATTCTGCCGAATCGCCAGGATCACCGGTTTAGGAGCCGCCTCAACGGCTTTCAGGATGTCGCCAATGCCAAGACGGGTGAAATTGGGATCGGGGAGGCCGTAAACGCAAGTCACCACGTGTCCGGCCCGGGGCCCCAGTTCCGGAAACATGCACTTCAGCCGCTGATCGGTGTACCAGCGGCCCTCCCATGGCTGATAGAGGCCGAGACAGTAGTCCTTCAAAGGGTAGGTGGCGACCACGTTGGTGATGGACGGCGTGTCGAATTTCTCCAGTTCCCGCAGTTTTTCCCGCATTTTTTCTCCCATTCGAACAAACCCAGGACTCACAAGGCGACGCGCATGCCGCCATCGACGAACAAGACATGGCCGTTCACGAAATCCGCCTCGGCGGAGGCGAGGAAAACCGCGGCGCCGACCAGTTCCTCCGGCCTGCCCCAGCGTTCCGCCGGAGTGCGGCCGATGATCCAGGCGTTCTTTTCCGGGTCCTCGTACAGGGGTTTGGTCATTTCGGTAAGGATGTAGCCGGGAGCGATGCCGTTTATCTGGATGTTGTGCCTGGCCCATTCAACCGTCATGGAGCGGGTCAACAGGACCAGCCCTCCCTTGGCGGCGGCGTAATTGCCGATGGACGGCCGGGGCAATTCGCAATTGAGCGAGCAGATGTTGATTATCTTGCCGCTCCGCCGGGCAATCATGCCCCGCACCGCCCGCTGCCCCACCAAAAAGGCGGAAGTCAGGTTGGTTTCGATGACCAGCCGCCAATCCTCGGCCGACATCTCGGCCAGCGGGGCGCGGCGGTGGATGCCGGCATTGTTGACCAGAATGTCGAGCGGGGCGACATCCCGCTCCAGGCGATCAATCCCCTCGCGGACCGCCTCGCGATCCGTGACGTCAAAAGCCGCGCCCGCCGCCTCAATACCGTCCCGCCGCAAAGTTTCGCGAGCCGCGCCGACAATGTCGTCCCGCAAATCGTTGACCGCCACCCTAGCCCCGGCCTTGGCCAAGCCGCGGGCCAACACCAAGCCGATGCCCCGGCCGGAACCGGTCACCAAGGCGGTTTTTCCCGACAAATCGAACATATGAAATTTCTCCTTTCCCATAAATCCAACTGGATTGCGCCTTGCGCAATCAGGCGGAAAGCGCCGCGCCCAGGGCGCCGGTGAACTGGGGGCGCTCGGCCACCCGGATCGCCATGCCGCATTCAGCCCCGATGGCGGCGGCCAGGGCGGCGTTTTGCGCCACGCCGCCGGTGAAATAAAGGGGTTCGGCCGCGCCGACCTGTTTCAGCAGCAGCGACACCCGTCTGGCTATGGAACGGTGCACCGCCCGCAACGCCTCAATTGGCGGCGTCCCTCTGGCGTTCAGGCCAATCAATTCCGACTCGGCGAACACCACGCAGGTGGAGCTTATTTCCCAAGGGGCGCCCTTCGAGCCCTGGACCGGGGAATGGCCGCAAAACTCCGACAGGCCGGCGACTTCCAGGCCGTAACGCCGGGCCGCCATTTCCAGGAAGCGGCCGGTGCCGGCGGCGCAGCGGTCATTCATGGCGAAATCCTCCACCCCGCCGTCCCGCCCCAGGCGGATGGCCTTGGCGTCCTGGCCGCCGATGTCCAGGATGGACCGGGCGTCCGGGTGCAGCTTCCCCACCCCCCGGGCATGGCAGGTGATTTCGGTGATTTTCCGTTCCGCGCAGCCGACCAGGGATCGGCCATAGCCGGTGGCGGCCACGGCGGCGGTTCCCGCTCCGTCCGGCAGACCGCGCAACAGATCGGCGACAACCTCGTCGGGCGGCCGTCCCGAGGCGTCTAGGCGAGTGGCGAGTATGGCGCCGCCGGCGTCGATCAACACCGCCTTGGCCGCGGTGGAACCCAGATCCAGGCCGAGCCGCAAGCCGGCCGGCGGCGGCCGGCTCATTCGCCTTCCCCGACCGGATTATCCTCGATCCGCAAAGCGCCGGCCTGGTCAAGATTGAATTCCCGCCGGCGGAGACCCCCGTCCGGCCCGACCAACAGGACAATCGCCCGTACGCCCCGACTGAACAGGCCCCGCGCCTGGCGGCGCATGAATTCGTCGATCTGGTCGGAGCCTAGTACGCACAGGGTGGTGGCCATGGCGTCGGCGGCCAGGCAGGATTGGGGATGGATCACCGTGACGCTGGCCGCGCCCCCGGTCAACGGCAGCCCGCTCCGGGGATCGATGATGTGCTCGTAGCGCCGGCCCTGGTGGACAAAGAAATTTTCATAGTCGCCGGAGGTGGCCACCGCCTGGCCGGACAGTTCCAGCGTCTCCAGCGTACGCCCTTCGTCGCGGGGATGGCGGATGCCGACGCGCCACGGCGCGGGGGGTTCGCCAGGCTTTTGGCCCAGCAAGCGCAACTCGCCTCCGACGTCGATGATGGCGTTCTTAACTCCCTGGGCGGCGATGACCTCGGCCGCCCGGTCGACGGCAAAGCCCTTGGCTATGGCGCCAAGGTCGAGGATCATGCCGTCCCGCTCCCAGGACAGCCGCATCCCCTCCCGATCAAAAAGAAGCTTTTCCGCCCCTACCCGCTCCCTGGCCTCCGCCAGGGTCTGGGCATCGGGCCAGGAATCAACCTCGGTCCGGTTGAATTGGAAAAGTCCTTTCACCGGGCCGATGGTGGGATCGAAGGCGCCTTCGGACAACCGGTGCCAGCGGAGCGCCTCCATGACCACCCGCCAAGTCAGGGGATTCACCTCCACCCAGGCGCCGGCCGGCGCCTCGTTCAGCCTCCGGACATCGGAGTCCCCGCCGAACGGGCTCATCAGGGCGTCAACTTCGCGGACGGCCTTTTCCGCCAGATCGGCCAAATCGGACGCCGGAAGGTGCGAACCGGAACCGGCGGGAATGGCGATTCTGGCGTAGGTGCGCATCACCTCGAATTCGCGGACCGCGCCGGCATCGTCGCCGCGCCAAAACCAGCCCAGCGCCAGAGCCAACAAGGCCAGGACCGGAAGCGGAGCCAAATGCGCCTTGCGCCGCCGGGGCGGCGGGTCGGCGGTTTCCGAGCTTTCTCCAGATTCCGGCATCTATATTTCCATTTCGCAGATGGCGTCGCCCACCTTGACGTTGTCGCCCTCCCCCACCAGGATTTTCCTGATTTTGCCGGCTTTTGGCGAGGGAACGTTGAAAGTGGCCTTATCGGTCACCATTTCCAGCAAATCGGCTTCGATCTCCACCGTATCGCCGGGCTTGACGTAGACGAAACTCACCTGGGCCTCGTTGCCGGCGTCGTCGCCGAGCGAGGGAAGGACAACCGTGTAATCGGCCATGAAGTCGCCTTTGCTAAAAAGATCCGATCCGCCGTTCGGAAGTCCGGCGGCTCCGGATATGATAGGCGATCCGCCGCCAGCGTCAAGGCGGGGAAAAGGTTATTTTCATAAACGCCGTTTCTAACGCGTTTCTCACAATTCCCTCATATTGCCCGCACATTGCCCGGCTATCCTTCCGCCTGTGAAACGCGATTGGCGCGCGCCAATCATTTTTCCACCCTTCAGGAGGATCAAATGCAGACGAAACGAGCGAAAAAGGGTTCCTTGGCGGCAATCGGCTTCCTTTGCCTGACGGCGGCGCTAGCCGGCGCGGCCGATTCCGCGCCGGATTACCGCCAGGCGTCGGGCGTGGCCGGCGGCATCAATTCCGTCGGCTCCGACACCCTGAACAATCTCATGGCCCTTTGGTCCGAGGCGTTCAGGAGCATCTACCCCAATGTCGCCGTCCAGGTGGAGGGCAAGGGCTCCGCGACCGCTCCGCCGGCCCTGGCCGCCGGCGCCGCCCAAATCGGCCCGATGTCAAGGTTGATGAAGAGTTCGGAGATCGAGGATTTCGAGCGGAAGCGCGGCTTCAAGCCGACCGCCGTGGCGGTGGCGGTGGATTGCGTGGCGGTTTATGTCCACAAGGACAACCCCGTTCCCGGCCTGACCCTGCCCCAAACCGACGCCATTTTTTCCTCGACCCGTAAATTGAACCACGCCGCCGCGGTCAACTGGGGTGACGTGGGACTTACCGGGGCCTGGGCGAATCGGGCGCTAAGCGTCTACGGCCGGAACGCCGCCTCCGGAACCTACGCCTATTTCAAGGAAATCGCGCTGGGGAACGGCGACTACAAGAATACCGTCAAGGAGCAGCCGGGCTCGGCCGCCGTGGTCAATGGCGTGGCCGGCGACCTGGGAGGCATCGGCTATTCCGGCATCGGCTATAAAACCTCCGAGGTGCGCGTCGTGCCGCTGGCGGACGGGAAAGGCGGCGGCTTCGTGGAACCGACCTTCGCCAACGCCCTGAACGGCAAGTATCCGCTGGCCCGGCTCCTCTATGTCTACATACCCAAGGATCCCGGGCAGGAGCTGCCGCCAGCCACCCGGGAATTCCTCAAGTTCATCCTCTCCCGGCAGGGGCAGGAATTGGTGGAGCGCGACGGCTACGGCGCCCTGCCGGCCAACATTCTGGCCGAGCAACGCAAGCTTATGGAAAAATAGAAACCTTCCAATGGATAAATGCCCTAGTTCCTCCCGCCTCAGCCGTTTCATCGATCAGGCTGCCGCGGCAATCATAACCTGCGCCGGTATGGCCGTCATAGTCACCTTGGCGGCCATGCCGGCCTTGATGTTGCGGGAAGCGGCGCCTCTGTTCCTGCCGGCCAGCCGCGAATTTATCGATGAAATCCGCCTTCCGGAAGAGATAAAACCGGAACAGGTGGCGGCCCTGGCCGTGGCGGCGGATTTGTCCGGACGGACGCGGACGGCCAGCCTGTTGCTGACGGACGGACGGCTAGGGTTTGTCAGCCAGCGGAACGGCGGAAGCGCGCCTCCGGACTGGCGGCGGTTGCCGGGCTCGCCGGCGGCCATCCGCCAGGCGGAAGACCTGGGGGAGGGAAAGTTCTCCCTGTTCCGGAGCGACGACACCCTGGCCCTGGCGCTTATCGACGTCGAATTCAAAAACTTGCCGGGTGAAGCTCCCGCCGTCCAGCCCATGGCCAGACAATTGCTGGAGGTCGATCTGAACGACGGCGAGGCTTCGCCGGCCCACGCCATGCTCCGGGGAGACGAGAACGCCTACCTGGCGGTGGCGGTTTACGCCGACGGAACCGTACGGGAAAAACGACTTGTCCCGGCTAAGGGACTGCTTGCCCGGGGAAAAGGCGCGGTCATAGAAAGGAAAACCCGGGTCAAGCTGCCCGCCCCCCTGTCCGCCGCCGTCTTGAATCGTTCGGGGGAACGGCTGTACCTGGGAACCTCGGGCGGCGACCTCATAACCCTGGACTTGACCGGCGATCCGGAAAGCGAAGTCCCCTGGGATGTGATCCCGGCCTTCCGGGATCGCCGAGCCGTAACCGCCCTGGCTTTCCTGAGCGGCAACTATTCCCTGGCGGCGGGCGATTCCTCGGGCGGGATATCGGTATGGTTCCCCCGCCGGGAGGGCGGTGAATTCCGGCTGCGCCAGGCGGCGACCTGGCCGGTCGGCGGCGAGGCGGTGGCGCGGTTCACGCCCTGCCTCCGGGATCGCTCCTTCTTCGCCCGACGGCGGGATGGTAGCCTGGATTGGCTCCATTCCACCACCGGGAATGAATTGGCCCGCTTCCCCGCCCCAAGCCCGGGACTGGAACAAATCGCTCTGAATTCCCGGGGAGACAACCTGTTGCTGCTTAGATCCGACGGCGGGCTCGAATTCCAGAGGCTGGACTCCGCCTATCCGGAAACGGGCTGGCGCGGCTTTTTCCGGCGCCTGCTGTACGAGGGCCATGAAAGGCCGGCCTTTATCTGGCAGTCCAGCGGCCCGGAAGGCGGCGAACCCAAACTTTCGCTGGTCCCGCTGATCTGGGGCAGCGTCAAGGCGGCCGTCTTCGCCCTGCTTTTCGCCAC
>JAISYD010000106.1 GCA_031270145.1 Planctomycetota bacterium | reverse complement strand
GACCGAGGGCCTGGTCACCATGACCCGGGCCGCGCGCTACCTCGAGGCCGACGAGCTGGACCGGGCCGACGCCGCCGGGGCCCTGGTGAGGTTCCTGCTCGGGCACGACATCATCAGCGTCATGGAGGGCACCGGCGTCAACCTCGCCAACTTCGACCCCTCCATGTCCTCCGACTTCGATCTGCGCCGCAACGTGGTCAAGAGGCTGGCCGAGGTCCTAAGGGACAAGCACCTGCGATCGGTCAGGATCCAAAGGGTGTGAGCCGCGGGCGGCATCAATAGGCATTATTACGATATTATGCAACATTACAAGGAAAATTCCCAAAATTAAAACTTAACTGTGAACGAATCATAATCGATCCAGTTGAAAATCCCCCCTGGCCGGGGGCTTTTTTTTGCCCGCCGCGGGGCCATTGGGCGACATCATCCCATTTTTCCCTTAACATTCGACTCCGGGCCAGCTAAACTCCAATCTGGCCCTGTTTTTTCCGCCCATGGCCCGGAGATTTCATGAACTGGGAAGGCCGATACCTCAAGACCCCCCTGGAGGGGGTTCTCGGAGACCTGGACCAGCCCCCGCTTCTGCACCGGGTCGACGAGACGATGCTGGAGTCCCTCTGGGATCACTTGGTCAAGGAGTACCACTACCTCGGCTACGAGGCCATGATCGGGCGGAGGATCAAGTACCTGGCCACGGTGGCCAAAAAGCCGGTGGGAGCCATAAGCTTCTGCTCGGCCTGCTACAAGCTCGGTCCCAGGGACGCCTTCGTCGGCTGGGACGAGGCGACCAGAATCGAACAACTGCCGCATCTGTTGAACAACAACCGCTTCCTGATTCTGCCGTGGGTGAGGGTGAGGCACCTGGCCTCGCACCTGCTGGCCTTGAGCGTAAAAAGGGTGCGGGCGGACTGGGAGCGGCAGTTCGGGGTGAAGCCGTACATGGTCGAAACCTTCGTCGATTGCGAAAGGTTCAGCGGGACCTCCTACGCGGCCGCCAACTGGATCCGCCTCGGCCTCACCAAGGGCTTCGGCCGGGTGGGAAACGCCTTCACCCTCCACGGACGCCCCAAGGCCATCTACGTCATCGTCACGAACAGCCGCTTCCGGCGCATTTTCAGGCCCGACCCCGGCCGCCTGCCAAGCGTCGGCATGGAGATCCTGAGCGCCATGAACGGCTTCGGCGGCTATTCGAGCGCCCTGTTGCGGAGCGCCGGCGTCGAGCGCCTGGACGACGCCGGGTTCCTGCGGATTTTTGAGGATCATTTCGGTCCGTTCAGGCCGTTCATCGGCCGCAAGGAGAACTTCGCCCATTTCGTGGCCGCCGTGTTCGGGCTCATGAGCGACCGGAAGCGCAAGAACATCAAGGGCCTGGCCCTCTCCTGCCTGGGGCCCGACGAGGTACGCAATCTCGTGAACCTCTTCGGCAAGGCCAAGCTCGACGACCGCGGCATGCTGGAGGCGCACCAAAAAGACTTCGCCGCGTCCTTGTCCCATCCGGACGGGATGATTACGGGCGACGGATGCGATTTCCCCAAAAAAGGGAGGAACTCCGCCGGGGTGGCCCGCCAATACTGCGGCCGGCTCGGCAAGGCCCAAAACTGCCAGGCCGGAGTGGCGCTCGGGTACTCAAGCCAGCTGGGCCATGGCCTGTATGATGTCAACCTCTACATGCCGGCCGAGTGGTTCGGCCCGGCGCATGCCAAGCTCCGCGGGGAGTGCGGCGTCCCCGAGGATCTGGAGTACAAGGGCCGAAGCCGGATGCTCTCGGAGATGATCCGGGGCGCCATACACGGCGGAAAGCTCCAGGCCAGGTATGTCGGCCTGGACCTCTCGTTCGGCGGCGACCCCTCCCTCCTCGACTCGATTCCCGAATGCCTCGTGCTCTTCCGCGATGTTCCCCGGAACCATCTCGTGTTCCCGGGGCGGCCGGCCATGATCGCGCCCGAGTACGGCGGCCGGGGCCGAAGGCCTAAAGAGAAGCCGGAGTTTCCGCCGAGGACCGTGGAGAACGTCGCCGCGGACGGCGCCACCGGGTGGGAGCGGGGCGCGCTGGACCTAGGCTCCAAGGGGGCGATCGCCTTCGAGGACAAATGCGTAAAGGTTGTCGAGGTTCGTGACGGCCAACCCGGCCAGGACGTCTGGTTGTACGCTAGAAGGTTGGAGGACGGCCCGATCAAGTACGCCTTGTGCGGCGAGTCCATGGACGCCACGAGGGACATGGTCCGGAAGCCGGCGTTGATGCGGTGGTCCGTCGAGCGGTGCCTGTCGGAATGCGACAGCGAACTCGGCATGGACCACTATGAGCTGAGATCCTGGACGGCCTGGAAGCGGCACATCCTGTTCGTCCTCATGGCGCGGCTGTTCCTGACCAAGCTCGATCGCGGACTCAGGGCTGAAACAGATCCGGATCCAAAACCGGCTCCGGCGGCCGTTTCCCCGGCGCCCGCGGGTGATTGACAGCCGGCCCGCCCGCGGCTGTGGGAAACGGCCGGCGGCCGGGCCGACCCTTGAGCCGCGCTTGTCCTGAGAAATCCAAAAACCTTTCTTCACCAGGGGCATGCCGCTGAAACCGGTTGGCCCATTCATCGCTGACGGTAAAAAAGCGATGGAATAAAAAAAAGCTCCCTGCGGGGCGGCCAGGACCATCCGGCCCCTAAGCGAACCGGCCATCCGTTCCCTGACGGGCGTCGGGGGGAAAGGATGGAACCTGGTTGGAAGGAATTTTCCCCAGATGGTTTCCTTGCGGCCTTGCCGGAGAAGAAAAGCGCTTTGAACGCGCCAACCCCAGCTCCGTGACGGTATTCATAAGGAGAAATCATGCGCCCAGCCCCGCCCCGCCATGTCTTGCATTGTTTAGCGGCCCTCTGCCTCGGATTCTTGCTGGCGGGACCGCCCCTCCGCCCGGCCTGGGCGGATGGCCAAACTGTCACCTATCCCGGTGCAACGCTGATTGATATAGCCACACCGAACGGTATGTTCGGCAATGTTCTCGTCACCCCCGTCGGATCGAACAACAACCAGTTTACGGTGAATGACACATCCTCAGCAACTCCCCCCGCCTTCGTAATAGGCGGATACAACCTTTCTGGGGCATCCACTGGGAACACCGTCACCCTGAACTATGGCGCAACAGTAATCGTTGACGTTTATGGCGGCTTCGCCTCCTGGGGAGGCTCCGCCATGGGCAATACCGTCATCCTGAACTCGGGCGCCGCGGTGGGCGGGGACGTTTTTGGCGGCTGGACCCATGGCGTGGGCAGCTCTTCTGGCAATACCGTCATTGTCAACTCGGGAGTCATTGTGGGAGGGAGCGTTTTTGGAGGCGCGCTCGACGACGATTCGGGAGTCACCGCGGAGAACAATACCGTCATTTTGCATTCCGGCGCCACGGTTGTCGGGGACGTCTATGGAGGCCGCCGGTTGGGAGGCGGCTCGATAGTGGCGGGCAACACACTGGAGTTGAGAGGCTCCGGGCAAAGCATCGGCGGTGATCTGGCGGGCTTTGAGATCCTCAACTTCCACCTGCCCTCCACCCTGGCCAGCGGCGGCGCCATTCTGACAGTGGCCGGCACGGCCACCATTTCCGGAGCCGCGATCAACGTGGGCATAGACGGCGCTTCCTCCCCCCTGGCAGCGAACGACTGGGTAAAGCTGATCAACGCCACAACCCTCACCGGCACGGCGGCCAATACCACCAGCAAAGGCCAGGGCATGCAAGGGCTTTCGTTGCTCTATGAGTTCAACATTTTTTCTGATGCCAACAATCTTTATGCCAGGGTGGTCACGGACGGAGTATGGAAAAATCCGCAACTTAAGGCGTTGCTGGAAGGCCAAGCCGCTGGCGCCGCCTTTGTAAGCCAGGGTGGGGAACTTGCGGCCACGCAGGGCATACACGGCGCCTTGGCGGCGGCGGCAAATGCTCCAGGCGGCGTCTTTACTTTTGGAGCCATGAGCGGGGGCAAATCCCGCTACAATACCGGATCGCATGTGGATGTGGAAGGGTTT
>JAISYD010000081.1 GCA_031270145.1 Planctomycetota bacterium | reverse complement strand
TGGAACCAGAACGTCTGCGGCGACGCCTTCGCGTCGCAACGTTTCAAGGACGAGGGGCGGTTGGTGGCGGTTCTTTCCGATGGCCTCGGCAGCGGCGTCAAGGCCAACATCCTGGCCACCATGACCGCCCGCATGGCCCTGAAATTCGCGGTTGCCGGCAGCGACCTGCTCCATTACTCCGAAGTGATGATGGAGGCCCTGCCGGTGTGCCAGGTCAGGAAAATCAGTTACGCCACCTTTTCCATCGTCGACTGCGACCAGGAGGGGACGATCAGGGTGGTGGAGGAGGGCAACCCCGAATTCATCCACCTGCGCGGCAGTTCGCCGCAAAAGGTCCCCTACCACGCCGTGGCGTCCAAACTTTTCCCCGAGCGCCGCATGCGGGTGGCCGACATGGCGCTGGCGACCGGCGACCGGCTGGTGTTCTGCTCCGACGGCGTGACCCAGGCCGGCATGGGCAGCCCCGGCCGCCGCCTGGGCTGGCGCAATGAGGGCCTGGAGGAATATCTCGCCTGGACGCTGGCGAAATCGCCCAGCATCTCCAGCCGCGAGCTGAGCCGCTCGGTGGTGGAGGAGGCCATCCGCCAGGAGCCCGCCTGCCTGCCCATGGACGACGCCAGTTGCCTGGCGCTGTATTTTCGCCAGCCGCGCCGGCTCATGGTCATGACCGGTCCGCCCTACGACGAAAACCACGACGCCGAGTGCGCCGCCCGGCTTGACGCCTTCCCGGGGCGCAAGGTTATTTGCGGCGGCTCCACCGCCGAATTGGCGGCGCGGGAGCTCGGACGCCAACTGGAAATGGTCGCCGAATCGTTCACTAGCCGGAGCGGCATCCCCCCCTACTTCAATATGGACGGCATGGATCTGGTCACCGAGGGCATATTGACCCTGACCCGGGTGGCGCGGAACTTGGAGGATGCCGCCCCGGCGCCCGCGCCGGACGCGGCGGGGCGGCTGCTCGAGTTGCTGCTGGACAGCGATTCCATCACCTTCATGGTGGGCACCCGCATCAACGAGGCGCACCAGGACCCGACCCTGCCGGCGGATTTGGACATCCGCCGCAACGTGGTAAAACGCATCGCCCTGGCGCTGGGCGAACGCCATCTGAAAGAGGTGGAAACGGTTTTCGTGTAGCCCGCCGGGGAATTGCGCCCCGCCCTCAATAAAACAGGCCGAGGATGCCGATGGATAAGAACGGGACGAAGGTGAGCAGGGCCAGGATGACGAGGAGCATCGCGAAGTAGGGCAGGCTGGCCCGAAGGAAGTCCCTGGTCTTGCAGCCGGTTATGCCGCAGGTGACGAACATCAGGGTGCCCATCGGCGGGGTGAGGCAGCCTATGGAAAGGTTGAAGATGAAGATAAAGGCGAATTGCACGTCGTCGATGCCGTAGACGCGGGCCACCGGGGCCAGGAGGGGGGCGAGGACGATGGTGGCGGCCGTGCCCTCGATGAACATGCCGATGACCAGCAGGAACAGGTTGATGGCGACGAGAAAAAGGTGCTTGTCGCCGAGATTGGCCGCCACGCCCTCGGACAGGATTTGCGGGATGCGCTCCTTGGTCATAATCCAGGCGAACACCGAGGCGGCGCCGACAATGAGGGCGATGACCCCGGTGGTGGCGACGGTTTCCCGGATCGAGGCCAGGAGGTCGCGCCAGCTCAGCGAGCGGTAGAGGAGGCCGAGCCCGATGCCGTAGATCACGGCGATGGCCCCGGCCTCGGTGGGGGTGAACACCCCCACCCGGATGCCGCCGATGATGATTACCGGCAGGCACAGGGGCAGGAAGGCGTGCTTTGCCGCGGCCAGAACTTCGCTTGGGGAGGCGCGGGTCGTCCGGCTTGGCTGATAGCCGCGCCTCTTGGCGATGACGGCGGTCCCGAGCATTAGGACCAGGCAGGTCAGCAATCCCACCGACAGGCCGGAAATGAACATCTTGCCGATGGACACGCTGGCCAGAGTGCCGTAGAGGATCATTTGGATGCCGGGAGGTATGAGCGGGGTGATGATGGAGGAGAAGGCGGTTACCGCGGTGGAAAAATCCAGGGGAAAGCCTTTTTTCTCCATTTCCGGCACCAGCATCTTGGCCGACATGGCCGCGTCGGCCAGGTTGGAGCCGGAGAGTCCGCCCATCAGGGTGGATAGGAGGATGTTGACCTGGGCCAGGCCGCCGGGCAGACGCCCGGTGAGCACGCCGCAAAGCTCCATGATCCGGGAGGTGATGCCGCTGTAGTTCATCACCACCCCGGCGAAAATATAAAAGGGTACGGCCAGCAGGGGGATGCTTTCCATCCCCGAGGTGAAGCGCTGGGCGAGTATCTGGGTCGAGGCGCCCGGCGGCAGCAGGAAATAGCAGAGCGAGCCGATGAGCAGGGCCGCGAACACCGGAATTTTCATGAACATGCACCCCAGCATGACCGCGGAGGCGACCAGCACCGAATCAGGCATGGCCGGCCTCCTTGGCCGCATCCGCCTCCCGCCGCCAGGAGCCGAACAGCTCCAGGCGGCGCCGGATGAAATGGATCAACATGAGGAGGCAGGACGCCGACACCCCGAAATAATTCAGCGACAGGGGGATGTCCAGGATGCTGGTGCTGCGGCCGGTGCGGGTCAGGGTCAGGCCGCGGATGAGTTCCCAATACATGACCAGGACCAGGATGAGCGCCACAAGCAGGGAGTCGACTACTTCCAGGATCCGCTGGAAGCGGACGGGGAACAACTCAACCACCGCCTCGATGGACACATGGCCGCCGAGGCGGAAGGCCACGCCGGCGCCGAAGAAGGCGGCCCAGACGAAAAGGAGCGTTTGCGCCTCCTCCATCCAGGTGATGGGATCGCGCAAAACATAGCGCATCACGACTCCGACGGCGGTGAGCCCGACCAACCCGGCCAGCGACAAGCCGGAGATCAGCAAATCGACGTTGGCCAGCAAACCGCAAAACAGCTTTTTCATCTTCGCGCCTCTCTCCGGGAGTCCGCGCCGGCGCCGCCTGGGCGAACCGCCGGGCTGGCGTCATTTGCCGCCGATTATGGCCAGGACGGTGTCGCGGAGGCCGGGCGTCCAGGCCGAAAATTCGGGATAGGAGTAATACTTTTCCGTCGCCTGGATGAATTCGGCGCGGTCGATGTTGGTGAAGGTCGCGCCCGCGTCCGCCAATTTACCCTTGAATTCGTTGGCAAGCCGCAGGACCAGATCGCGTTGGAACTTGCCGGCCTCGACCGAGGCGTCGATCAATTCTTTTTGCTGTTTTTCGGACAGCGTGTCGAAGAAGGCCGAGCCGCAGATGATGAGGCAAATCTGCTTGATGTGATCGTCGTCGACCAGGTATTTGCCGGCCTCGTGGAAGTGGTTGGCGTAGATGTCGGAATAGGGGTTTTCCAGACCGTCGATAGTTCCCTGCTGGAGGGAGGTGAAGACCTCGGCCAGGGCCATCGGGGTGGGCGCGGCGCCCAGGGCCTGGAAGGTTTTCACGAAGTTGACGTTGTTCGGGATGCGAATCTTCAAGCCGGCCAGGTCCGCGACTTTCCGGATGGGTTTGCGCGTCAGGATGTGGCGCTCGCCGAAGGCCCAGTTGTAGGCGAGGATCCGCATGCCCTTCTTTTCAACCCGACCGACCAGCTCGCCCCACCAGGCGCTGTTGGTGAGTTTGTCGACTTCGTTCCAGGTGGAGAAAAGGAAGGGGGCCTGGGCGATGGAAAGATCCTTCACCGTTATGTCGGCGAGATCGGCCGGATCGCAGGTCATGATGGTGGGATCGCCGTCCAGGCAGCGATCCATGACATCGGTGAGCGAGCCTAGCTGGCCGGCGGGGTAGACCGCCGTTTTGAAGTCGCCGGTCCGGTTCAGCGCCTCCGACAGGCGCTCGAGCCCCATGGGGACCGGGGTCCCCGGAGGGATGACGGTGGCGATGCTGACCGTCAGCGGATCGGCGGCGCGGGACGGCGGGACGGCCAGGGCGAGCGCGACGGCGGCCAATAACCACAGGGATGCGCTTTTTCTTTCCATTTCCTTCTCCTTTTCCAGGTTGCTTCGGTTTGCCTCATATTCCGGGAAGCCTAGCTTCCGCTTAAAATTCAAAATCTATGCGCTTATATGCCGTGCGCCCCGCCTTCACCGTCGCCAGCGGCGCGAGGAGCAGATTTCCCGCCGCCGAATGGCCGTACTGGTCCCGGAATTCCACCGGGCCCTGGCGGAGCCGGAAAATCGCCGCGTCCCCCTCGGCTCCGGGGGCAAGCGTGCCGATCCGCCCGCCCAAGCGCATCAGGGCGGCCGGCGCGGCGGTGCAGGCCCGCACCACCTCCATCAACGGCAGCCCCAGGGCCAGGAACAGCGACATGACGTATAACAAGTGGAACAACTTGCGCTGGTAGACGCTGGTCGCCACCACGTCGGTGCTGAGCACGTCGGGCGGGAACCCGTCGGCCAGGGCTTTTCGTACCAAGGCCAGGTCGTAATTGATGCGGCCGACGGCGGCGTCGAAGATCACGCCTCTGGCCCGGGCGCGCCGGGCCGCCCCGCCGACCCTGCCATTGGCGTCCAGGATGCTGTGTTCGCCCATCCCCTGGAAACAATGACAGAGGATGTCGCCGCCCTCCAGGCGGTCCAGCAGATCGGCATAAGGGAACTCCGAATTGGTGAGATGCACGCACAGGGGCCTTCCGGCCCGCCGGGCTATCTCCTTGGCGCGGATCAGGGGTTTCAGGCCCAGGCCGGGCGAAAACCCCTTTCCCAGGCGCAGCTTCAACCCTAGGATGTGGTCCGGATGTTTGCCGCAAATCGCCAGGATGGCGTCCTCGTCGAAGCGGGCGGGATCCGGGTTTTCCGGGTATTGCTCGGTGGCGACCCCGACCGCTGAAACATTGACGAACAACCGGATGGTGGTTTCGCAGCCGCCGATGATGTTCCGGACAAAGGCGTCCGCCCCGGCGGTACCGACCGAGCCGGCGTCGACGGCGGCGGTGATGCCGTTCGGCAAGGCCATCAAATCCGGATTGACGCCGGTGTCGGTCATCCGATGGGCCAAGTGGGCGTGGAAATCGATGAGGCCGGGCAGAACCAGGCAGCCGGCCGCGTCGATCTCCTCCGCGGCCTTCCCGGCTTCATCGGGGGAGAAAGGGACGATCCGTCCGTCCCGGATCAAAATGTCTTCCGTCCGATCAATCCCGCGGGCGGGATCCATCACCCTGCCGTTCCTGATCCAAATTCCCCGCCCCATGTCCGCGTACCTCCCGGCCGCGCCGGTCGCCAATCAGTTTCCGGCCTTCTCCGCCGCGGCCCGCCGTTTCGCCTTGAGGTGCCGCTTGAAGGCCCGGGTGGAAATTTTTATGTGTTTCCGCATCAAGGCGGCCGCCACCTTGCCGTCCCCCTTCCGGATGGAGTTGATTATGTCGCCGTGGTAATTGTAGGCGTTGCTCCAATCGGCCGTCCGGTACAATTCGGCCTGGTGGGAACGCAATATCCCGGTGAGGATCTTGCTGATTTTTATGATGAACGGGTTTTTGGTCCCCTCGGCGATTATTTGGTGGAACTCGCAGTCGAGGTTGCCGGACAACTCTGGATCCAACTGCCGGTTGGCCAGCATCGACTCGAAGTTGCGCTCCAGGGCCAGGATGTCGGCCGGTTCGTGGTGCTTCATGAAAAGCTTGACGTTGGCCGTGTCGAAGTAACTGCGGAACTCCAGCATGAGGCAGGTGTTGTCCTCGTCGAGGAGGATCATCGGGAACAGAAAATTGAAGCAACTGTCGGCCTCTGGATCGGCCACAAAGGTGCCGGAACCCTGTTTTTTCACCAACAGCCCCAGGGCGACCAACCGCTCCACCGCCTCCCGCACCGCGCCTCGGCTTACATTCAAAGCGGCGCAAAGCTCGTTCTCGGTCATGATTTTGCCGTTGGCCGGCCAAAAACGTTGGCGGATTTTTTCCGTCAGAAAGGCATAAACCCTGTCGCTGTGATTTTTCGGCTCCGCCGCGCCGCTGAAAATTTCAAACATCCGCCGCTCCATTCAGATTGAATCCGCCAACCGCCGGCATGCCTTCCAAAACCGGTCGGACAATCGGCATAATTCACAGCCGGGCAATGGGAGGAAATACGCAAAGGGTAAAAACCAAAGCCAAGTGAAATCACCG
>JAISYD010000051.1 GCA_031270145.1 Planctomycetota bacterium | reverse complement strand
TCTTCCGATCTTCAAGGCCGGGATTGCCGGCCGTTCCGGCCGATCCGCTTGCGGGATGCCCCGCTTCGCCGCCGCCCGGCGTCATTTCTTTCCGAAGTTGAAGATGAGGCTCCAGCCATCGTCGCGCCGCCCGCCCGGCCGGTTGTTGCCTGGCGGCCGGTGGGCCGGCGGCCGATGCGCCGGCGGCCTGACCACCGCCGGAGGCCGGTGCGCCGGCGGCCGGATCACCACTGGAGGCGGCGGGGCGACAATGATCGGCGGCGGCCGCACCACAATCGGGCCGCCGTGGGATTCGCTGAAAAGCACGCCGCTGGTCACCCGGTCGCCGTCGTTCACCACCCCCGTAAGGCCGGCGGCGCCGACATAGCCGAAGGGCTCCAGCGACAGGGTGGTGGTGCGGCTGTTGCGGATGCGGACTTTCAGCCTTTCCGGGCCGCCGCCGCGCAGGTCGTAGGTATCCCGGCCAAGAGCTATGGTGACGCTGGCGCCGGAGGGGATGATGATCCCGCCTCCGCCCAGGTTTTCGCGATAAATAAACAGGTTGTCGCCGTTGACCGCCAGGGAATAGGCCGACCAGTCGCGGTTGGAAATGGTCAGCCACCCCTGCTGCCGCCCCAGGGCGGGCGGATGCTGGGAACGGCCTATCGGGGCCAACTGTATCCTGGCCCTGAAATCCACCGCCTCGGCGGCGGAGGCCAGCATGACCGCCGCCGCAGCCGCCAACCCCATAGCCATGCTCAAGCGTTTCATTTTCTCTCCCTTCCGCCTTGGCGCCGTTTTTCCGGCGGCCGACCCTTTCATATGCTGGACGCGGCCTAAAGCCGCATCTTTATTGTATGTTTTCCGATCCGAAATTACAAAAAAAATTTCAGCTTGACAAATTCATTTTTCCATGCTATAATTCGTCATATGTAGAAATGACATAATACACATGGGAGAGCAACATGTTCGACACCCTCGGCATCATCAAGGCCATGGCGGACGAAAACCGCTTGCGCATACTTATGTCTTTGCAAGGCAAGGAATTGTGCGTATGTACGCTGTCGGAACTGCTGGATCTGGCTCCTTCCACCACCTCCAAGCACCTTTCCGTCCTGAAACAGGCCAGGCTGATCGAAAGCGTCAAGGACGGAAAATTCGTCTATTACCGGCTGACTTTGCCGGAGGCCAAGAGTTACCCGCTGGTCGGTCCCGCCCTTGAATGGGTGGGCCGATCGCTCGCGGATTCCGAACAAGTCAGGACCGACGCCGAACTGTTGCGGGAAATCATCGAAAAGGGCGAACAGACCAGCTCCGATTCCCAAGCCGCCTCGGCCGGACACCGGCTTTACCGGCATGTGCCCGGCATCCACGCGATTGGCAACTTCGAAAGGAAAAAGCATGCTCACAACTAGCCGGGGCAAACCCATCCTTGACGCTTGTTCCTGCTGCCAGAGCGAGTCCGGCGCCGGGCCAGACGGAGCCAGCCCGGAAAACCGGCCGAAGGACGACGCCGACGCGGGCTTCGCCTGGCTGCCGCGCCTGGTTTTGCCGGGCTGCCTGTTTGCCGCCGGGCTGGCCGTCGGAGACCGGCTGGGTTGGCCGCCCTATTGGGGCCTGATGCTCGCCGCCTACCTCCTGTGCGGCTGGCCGGTGCTGCGGGAGGCGGCCGAATCCGCGGCCAGGCGGGATTTTTTCAATGAATTCACCCTTATGGGCCTGGCCACCCTGGTGGCCTTAACCCTTGGGGAGGTTACCGAGGCGGTGGGGGTGATGCTGTTTTATTCCCTGGGCGAGGCGGTGCAGGAGAAGGCGGCCGGCGCCTCGCGCCGCTCCATCCGGGCCCTGCTCGCCGCCAAGCCCGAGCAGGCCAATCTGCTGCGGGACGGCCGGCTGGAGACGGTGCGGCTGGACGAGGTTCCGCTCGGCGGCGTCGTGCTGGTGAAGCCGGGCGAGACCATCCCGCTGGACGGGGTGGTGATCGCCGGATCGGCCAGCGTCGACGCGTCGTCCCTCACCGGCGAATCGCTTCCGGAAACGGTGGAAAAGGGGGCGCGGGTTTATGGCGGCTGCCTTTGCCTGGACGGCGATTTGACCATTGAAACCACCTCCGGGCCGGGGGACTCCATGGTTGGCCGGATTTTGGCCATGGTGGAGGGGGCGGCGGCGGTCAAGTCGCGGAGCGAACGCTTCATCACCGCCTTCGCCCGCCGCTACACTCCGGCGGTGGCGGCGGCGGCCCTGCTGGTCGCCGTCCTGCCGCCGCTTATCGCCGGCGAAGAATGGGGCAAATGGATTTACCGCGCCTTGATCCTCCTGGTCTGCTCCTGCCCCTGCGCCCTCTTCCTCTCGGTGCCGCTGGCCTTTTTCGCCGGCATCGGCGCCGCCTCCCGCCGCGGCCTGCTGATCAAGGGCGGCCAGGTTTTCGACGCCTTGGCCAAGGCGACGCTGGTGGTGTTCGACAAGACCGGCACGCTGACCCAGGGGAAACTTTCGTTGCTCCGAATCGAGCCGGCGGCCGGCGTCGCCCCGGACCGGCTCCTCGAACTCGCCGCCCTGGCCGAATCGCGCTCCAACCATCCGGTGGCCAGGGCCATCCTGGCGGCGGCGGGCAAGGCGGACGCCTTCAGCCCGGAGGTGACGACGCGCGACCTGTCGGGCAAGGGCGTTCAGGCTCGCGCCCCCGAAGGGGAAATCCTGATCGGCAACGCCAGGCTGCTGCGGGAGCGCGGAGTGGCTTTCGCGGATGGCGGCGGCGACGGCGAGCTGGCCGCCCATGTGGCGTTGAACCAGGTCTACCAGGGCAGGCTGCTCTTTTCCGATCGCTTGAAGCCGGACAGCTTGCCGGCCCTGCGCGAACTGCGGGCCGCCGCCGGCCGCAAGCGCCTGTACCTGCTGACCGGCGACCGGGAGGAGGCGGCCCGGGCCGTCTGCCGCGAACTGGAGCTGGACGGGTTCCGGGCCGGGCTGCTGCCGGACGAGAAGGTCGCGGCCTTCCGCGAACTGTCGCCGGACGGCCGGGCGGTGTTTGTCGGCGACGGGGTGAACGACGCCCCGGTCATCGCCGCCAGCGGCGTCGGGGTGGCCATGGGGGCCCTCGGCTCGGCGGCGGCGGTGGAGGCGGCGGACGCGGTCATCCTTGACGATTCCCCGGCCCGCCTGCCCCTGCTCTTCCGCATCGCGGCCAAGACCCGCCGGGTGGCGGGCGAAAACATCGTCTTCGCCCTGGCGGTGAAAACGGCGGTGATGATCCTGGGGGTCATGGGGACCGGCGGCCTGTGGGCGGCGGTGTTCGCCGATGTCGGGGTGGCCCTGCTGGCGGTGCTGAATTCCCTCCGGGCGGCGCGGGCGGCCTGACCCCCGGCAATTGTTTGCGTAATTGTTTGCGAAGCCGCCAGCCATAGCGTATATTACCGGTACCAGCCGGCGCGGCCCTGGTTTCGCTCGGAAGCGAAGACGCATCCTTGAGACGGATGTTCCCTACTGGTAGGCGCGGCCGCCGGGCTTGGACAAGGAGAAGAAATGAAAAAATTCGTTTGCGCCATCTGCGGCTATGTGCATGAGGGCGACGCCCCACCCGAAAAATGTCCGCAATGCAAGGCGCCCGCCGCCAAATTCAGCGAACAGAAAAGCGGGGCGTTCACTTGGGCGGACGAGCACCGCATCGGCGTCGCCAAGGACGTCGACGCCGAGATCCTTGAGGGCTTGCGCGCCAATTTCGCCGGCGAATGCGCCGAAGTTGGCATGTATCTGGCCATGGGCCGCCAGGCCGACCGGGAAGGCTATCCGGAAGTGGCCGAGGCCTACCGACGCTACGCCTTCGAAGAGGCGGATCACGCCTCCAGGTTCGCCGAGCTGCTGGGCGAGGTCGTCCATGCCGACACCAGGAAGAACCTCGCCCTCCGGGCCGAGGCGGAGAACGGGGCTTGCGCCGGCAAGAAGAAAATCGCCGTCCGGGCCAAGGAACTGGGCTACGACGCCATCCACGACACCGTCCACGAGATGTGCAAGGACGAGGCGAGGCACGGCTGCGGCTTCGAGGC
>JAISYD010000040.1 GCA_031270145.1 Planctomycetota bacterium | reverse complement strand
CGCCCCCCTGGGGAAATTCGAGTTGTTGCACCACTTGATCACCGATGCCGGCATCAGCGACAAATACGTCTCCCTGTTCGAATCGCACGGGGTCGACGTGATTATCGCGGACTGACGGCTCGGCTCCTCGCATTGTCGCTACGCAAGCCGTATCTCCATTCCCTTGCCTATGACTCCGGCCGCCGACATGATGGCATAGACGGCAAAAGCCGGCAACAGCGGCAAACGAATGTTCTTGCCCATGAATAAATTCCCTTTCAACGCATCAACTCGCGCCCGTCCGGCACGAACACCGCCTCGAAGGTTCCCCGACTGAACAGTACCGCCACCCCCGGCCCGGCTTCGGGTTCCTCTCCCGCCTTGACCTGCTTGAACGCATCCTCCCTCACCCAGAGCGCGACCGCCTCCGACAGGGACGAATCGGCGTAGGCGGCGAAAAGGCTCCACTGCATCTCGTCCTGATCGTAGTATTTGTCCCCCGCCCCCTGATGAAAATCAAGTTCAACCTCCCGCGGTTCCTCTTTCTCCTCATCCCGCGCTTCCATCCGAAAAGACCAGGGACGGAAACCGTCGACCCGGAGATCGTCAAGAAGTTCCTCCAGCATTTCCTCCGTCTCACCGCCGTCGGCGATGCGAAAACTTAGGCGTATGCCTATGCCTTCTTCCGGACTGTCCGAATCTATGGCTTGGACCCGCGCGACTCCGAACCATTGTTTCCAGAACACGGGGAACCCCAGAACCGCTCCCCAACCGGGACGTTCATACAAAAACATCGTTTCCCCCGGTTCCGCGGTCCCCTCAAGGCAAGTGCAGACGCTCATCTTGCCCGGAATCGTGGTTGTCCACTGTCCGGTCCAGCGCGCCGCCCCGCCATGTTCCCCGTTCCATTCCGCCGCCGCCTCGGGACAACGCGACAGGGCGAATTCATGGTTCCGAATCGGCCCGGCCTCAATGTCTAAGCTTCGCAGTTCGCCGAATTCCTCGCGCGCCTCCTTGGCGGCGTCTTCAACCAGTTCAACAACCTCTTCCCAACTCTTGGCGTCGGTCAGAAAATCCCTATCCACCGCGTTCGGGCGGTTGGCCGCGGTGAGGAAATCATATTCGAGTCCCGCCGCCATAATGTCCCGGCGACCTTCCGGGTCGAGACGGCGGAGTATTGGTTGATCGTCCTCGTATGCGGCCTCCAGCCGCATATCGCTATCGGGATTGAGGTCGGAAAGATCGGAAAAGTCATAGGTCTTGGTCGCCAACTCGAGGATTATTTGTTCGGGAAGGATGGCTCCCTGGACGCCGACGCGCCAGTCTTGGCCCGGAGGAAGGCAAACGCGCGACGAGTTGTCTCTCGTTTCTTCGTGGGGAGTGGAATACTTGACGTGGATGCTCACGATTTCCTCATCCAGGGAATTGAGGAAAACGAGATCGCAGCGTTCCCCTGCCGCCGCGCCCCAGGCGCTGGCGGCGAAGACTGAAACGACAAGGAAAAACAGCGTATTTCTTTTCATGGCCATGTTCCTTTTTTCATGTTTCCGTTCAAATATCGGCTTATCCGCGTCCAGTGTCGATGTACAACCTCGCCTCCAGCCCATCCTCCGGCCAGGGCCGTACTATCAGTTCGTAAGTGACCTCCGGAGAGGTCCAAACCAGCCGCAGGACAGCTTCGCCCTCCCCTAATTGATCGTAAGCCTCTTCGGGGATATCCTCCCCAAGCCTCTCCAACTGATCCAGCAAGGCCGTCCGCCGCTCGGCGACAGTGGCGTTTTCCATTCCCGCGAGCAGTTCCGCTTTCAGTTTCACCCCATCCTCCCGCCATTCCAGCCACCCCGCTCCCTCGGCGTTGAAGGCGATGGCCTTGCCGCCCAAGGTTGCCAGCAACGCCGGCTCAATTTCGCCCGTGGACAAATCCTCCATCAATCCGGTGAGAATGCGTTCGGCGAAAGGCGAGGACAGGACAAGCGAGGCAAGATGTTCCTTCCCCGGATCGTCGGCGAGAAAGAGGGGCGTTGCGGGAGTCGGTTCCAGAATCGTCCAGGACGAACCCGCCAGGTTGACGGCATGGCGGCGCTCCGGCGGCGCGTTTGCCGCCAGGGCATCCGGATCCCCGGCGGCGGGGTCTTCCGATTCGGCGCTATCGGCCCAGGGATTCATGAACTTCTGGAATTCCGTCTCGCTCATGCCGCATTCCAGGCCGTCCCGCAAAAGAGGAAAGGGGATTCCCGCCGGGATATCCAGGCGGGCGGCGTCCAATTCGACCGAAAGGATCGGCATGTTTTTGAACAGCCCGTCCCGAATCGGAGCGCCGATCAAAGTCATGCCATTGGCGTACTCGAGATAAGTCGGACTGAAAAATTGCAACCGCTCCGGAATCTCGCCGTCGGGAGCGGCCATGGCGGCCTTGTCTACCATGACCAGCAGCCGCCCGCAGGCACGAAGCTTTAGGTTTGGAATTTCCGCCTCGCCGCCTTCGGCAATGGCGCCGGCTAGCCGCCAGGGCGCATTGCCGGGCGCGTGGCCGTAGATCGCCTTTAGCGGCAGACCCAGATCATTGGCAAGGGTCATGCTGTCCGATCGCCTGGTATAATATCCGACGCATTCACCCTGCCAGGCATTCTCTTCCGTCCCCGGCGTTTTCGTCGCGGCGGAGCCTTCCAGGGTTACCTCCACGGATTCGTCGCTCTCGGAGAGGGTGAAGCGCAGCCATTCACAGGCGGCGCTCCGCCCGTCCGCCGCCGCCGTGCCCTCGCCTAGCGTCTCGCCGTCACGGGAGAAGGAGAAGATAAAATACATCCCCGCCGGCCCCTCGCGATAATTGCCTATTGCCAGCGTTATGTCGCGGTTATGGTATTCGCCCCACCAGTTGGGAACCTCGGAGTCAACGCCGGCTGTACCCACCACCCGATATTCTCCCCCGGCCGGAATGTCCATCTCGTAAACCGTTCCCTGGCGATCCACGCCGAAATGCCGCTCGGCGGTGAATTTTTCCGGGCTGTCGGCGCCGTAGGAAAAGCGGTGGACATATAATCCGTGCAGGGAAATTGAGGCAAACCCGTCATAACGGTAGGCGGTCCGGTTCGCCGGCAATTCGGAATCCGCCTCGGGATTGACTTCCCGCTTGATCCGGATCAGGGCCGACATGACCGCATTTTCCGCGCCATCCTCCGGCCCGGCCAAATCCTCCAGCACCGATACGCCGTTGCCAGGGTCGAAGCCGTTGCCGTCGGCCGCCGAGTCCAGCGTCAGCAGCAATTTCCGCATTTCCTCCCTCAGCCTGTCCGCCCCTTCTTCGGCCGACTCGGTCTCCGCGAATTGGCTGTCGGCGGCGGCGCGGAGATCAAACCAGAAGGTCCAGGCGTCGCAATAAACCGCCGCCCCCAGGTGTTTTTGCGTATCCTCGTTTTGTCCGGTCAGGAATTCCGCCATGAAGGCGGGAAAGCTGGTTTTTTCGCTGATTTCGGCAAAATCGGCTATTTTAAGCTCGCGGGCCTCCGGCCACTCCATCTGGATCAGTTTTTCCAGGGCCGGCGTCTCGGGAGCGATGGGGTGGAGCCGCCGTGATTCAACCCGTAGGGGAATTCCCGGCAG
>JAISYD010000026.1 GCA_031270145.1 Planctomycetota bacterium | reverse complement strand
TCGGCGCTGGTGGAGCGGGGCCACTTGTTCCCGCCGGCCGAGCTCAAGCGGGTCGTGGTAACCTACGCCCACTCCGACGCCGATATCGACGAAACCCTCCAGGCGGCCGAAGACATACTCAAGAAGATGAAATAAGAGGCGGACGCGCATGAAAATCGGCTGCGTCAAGGAAATCAAGAGGTATGAATACCGCGTCGGGATCACTCCCGACAACGCGCGGGAATACCGCGCCCATGGCCACGAGGTGCTGGTGGAGGCCGGTTTGGGCGACGGGTCGTCCTTCACCGACGCCATGTACCGCGAAGCCGGAGCCGCCGTACTGGACGACGCGGCGGCGGTCTGGGCCGGAAGCGAAATGATGGTCAAGGTCAAGGAGCCGCTGGCCTCCGAGTGCGCCCTGATGCGGGACGGCCAAATCATCTACGCCTATCTCCACCTCGCCGCCAACCGGCCGCTCACCGAGGCCCTTCTGGACCGCCGCGTCCGAGCGGTCGCCTACGAGACCGTTCGCGACGGGAAGGGCGGCCTGCCGCTCCTGAAGCCGATGAGCGAGGTCGCCGGCCGCCTCAGCGTCCAGGAGGGCGCCAAATGCCTGGAAATCCCCATGGGAGGCAGGGGAGTGCTTCTAGGGGGCGTTCCCGGCACTCCCAGGGCGAAGGTGGTCGTCATCGGCGGCGGCGTGGTCGGCGCCAACGCCTGCCGCATGGCGGCGGGACTGGGCGCCAGGGTCGTCGTCATGGACAACAACCCCGGCCGCCTGGAAGCGCTGGACGAACTGTTCGGCAACGCCGTCCAGACCATCTTCAGTACGCCCGCCGCCATAGAACGGGAGATCGCCGACGCCGATCTGATCATCGGCGCCGTTCTCGTTCCCGGCGCCGCCGCGCCCAAGCTGATCAAGAAAAGCCATCTTTCCGGCATGAGGAAGGGAAGCGTCATCGTCGATGTCGCCGTCGACCAGGGCGGTTGCTGCGAGACCACCCGCCCAACCAGTCACGACGATCCGACCTTCGCCGTCGACGGCGTTCTCCATTACTGCGTCGCCAACATGCCGGGCGCCGTTCCCGTCACCTCCACCGTCGCCCTGACCAATTCCACCCTCGGCCCCGGCCTGGAGCTGGCCGACAAGGGATTCGAGAGGGCGGTGAAGGAAAACCGGTTTCTCGCGCCGGGCGTCAATTGTTACCTGGGCCGCCTCATCTGCCGGGAGGTGGCGCGGGGTTTCGGCCTGGAGTATGGCGATCTGGCCGAATTGCTGAGTTGAGACGGTCCGGGGCGCTCCGGCGCGATTCCAAGAGGGAATTCCGTCCGCGGGACGCGGGAAACGGGAGGGTGTTCCTTAACTTCGATCGGAGAGGAGGGAAGGTATGAAACGGGCAATTCTTATGGTGGCGTTGGGTTGCTTCGCGATTGCCGTGACCGGAGCCGCCCCGGCGGCGACGGTGACTCTCAAGGGTGGCCTGGTTTCAGGTCCGCAAACCACCCAGGTCAAGGCTCTGACCGAGTGGTCGCGCCTGGTCAAGGAACGCACCGGCGGCCAGGTCGTGATTGAAATCTATCCCGCCGAACAACTCGGGAACGAGCGGGCGCTCCTGGAGGGAATCAACCTCGGCACCATCGACTGGGCCCTGATCGGCCCGAGCAGCGCCGAGCGCATGGCCCCCGAGTTCGGCATGTTCGAAAACGCCTACACCTTCCGGAACATCCAGCATATCGCCGACAGCGCCATGAACCGCGAGTTCATCGAATACCTGGACGGGATTCTTGGAAAGAAGTCCAATCTCAGGCTGCTCGGCTTCCAATGGTTCGGCACTAGACACGTCATCGCCGACAAGCCCATCCTTTCCCCCGAGGACGGCAAGGGGTTGAAACTTCGCACCCCCGACGTCCCCGCCTACAAGATCGCCTGCTACGCCCTCGGCGCCACCGCCACCCCCATGGCCTTCGGCGAGGTGTACATGGCCCTGAGCCAAGGCGTGATCGACGCTGGTGAATGTTCATTCGAACAAATCAACACCATGAAATGGTACGAAATCAAGAAATTCATCACCCTTACCGCCCATGTCGAGGGGATGACCTCGGTGTTCATGAACAAACGGAGTTTCGAGAGAAAACTGACGCCCGAACAGCAAAAGATCGTCTTCGATTCCGGCATGGAAGTGTGGGATACCTTCTTCAAGAACTATCAGAAGACCAATGAGGCAATGATGGAAAAGCTTAAGGGCGACGGCATCACCTTCGCCGTTCCGTCCAAGGAACAAATGGCGGTCTTCATCTCCCGCGCCCACGAGGCTCTCGCCCAGGACTTCATTCCCAAGTGGGGCGAGACCTGGGTGAAATTTCAAAGCTATGCCAAATGAGAGGCAACGGTAAAACGGTACCACGCCCGTGGTCGCGATGTCTCTTCCCGGGGAGTTCGAAGCGATATTGTGACCGCGGGCGACGGGGCGCATTCTCCATGACAGGAAAAGCCGGATGAAGACAATCGCCATCATTGAGAGCGCCGAAAGATTCGTCACCGGGCTTTTTGTCCTCGTCGGCTCGGCATGCCTCGCCGGCATCGTGCTCACCATCGGTTACAGCGTGATCTTGCGGTATATCTTCAACCAACCGCTTTTGTGGTACCTTGAGTTATGTTCCGTTTTCGTCGTCTGGCTGGCCTTCTTCCCTCTCGGCGCCAATTATCTCCTCAACCGTCATTTCACCATCGATACGTTTGTCCGCGTCATGCCCGAATCGTGGCGCCCGGCGCAAATGGCGATTGTCGACCTCCTGAGCCTGGCCTGCGCCGTTCTGCTGGCTGTCTCGTCCTATGACGCCATCGACATCAACGGCAACATGGAACTTAATACCATCCCCTTGCCGCTGGCCATATCCTCCTACCTCCCGGTGCTCGTCGGCGGGGTGAGTTATTTCGCGCTTATCCTTCTCAAATACGCCAAGCTCTCTCTTGGGGCCGGGTGGGGAAAGGCGGGAGAATGAGCACGGCCTTCCTGATCACCATGGGCGTCTTCGTCGCCTCCATGGTCATCGGCGTACCCATCTGGGTCTCCATACTCCTCGCCTCGTTTCCTTATTTCATCATGGAGGAGGTGCCCATAAGCGCCGTGACCTCGGTCATGGTCAGCGGCCAGATCACCTCCTTCATCCTCCTTGCCTTTCCCCTGTTCTCCCTGGCCGGCACCTTCATGAACTCCGGGAACATCTCGCGCCGCATCTTCGATTTCGCCAATGTCAATGTCGGCTGGATGCGGGGCGGCCTGGGCCAGGTCAACATCGTCGCCAGCCTGCTGTTCGCCGGCATGTCGGGAAGCGCCATCGCCGACATCAGCGGACTCGGCCGGGTGGAACTGAAGGGCATGAGGGAAAAGGGATACGACATGGAGTTTTCGACCGGCATCACCCTCGCCTCCTCCGTCCTCGGGCCCATCATTCCCCCCAGTACGCCGATGATCCTTTATTCCGTCTCCTCCGGGGTGTCGGTCCTGAGCCTTTTCGTGGGCGGCTTCATCCCCGGCCTTCTTATCGCCGCCGCCCTGATGATCAGGGTCTACCTGATAGCGAAAAAGCGCAGCTATCCGGTGGAAAAGCCGCCGACCCTGAGGGAGCACCTCAAAAGCTGGCGGGACGTTTCCCTCTCGCTCCTGACCCCCGTCATCATCCTGGCGGGGATGTTCGCCGGCATCGTCACCCCCACCGAGGCCGCCGCGGTGGCGGTCATCTACTCCTTCCTTCTTGGCGTCTTCGTCTACCGGGAGATGAGTTGGCGGCGGGTTTGGCTGGACATCAGGGAATCCGCCATTTTTTGCACCAACACCTACGCCATCATCGCGACGTCAATGGTCCTGTCCTTCATCATGACCCGGGAAAACGTCGGCAACGCCCTCGTCCACCTGGTCCAGGCCTGGGAACTTCCGAGGCTGGCGGTCATCTATATGCTGCTTTTTATAGTCCTGATTCTTGGCTGCTTCATCGAGGTCAGCGCGATGATTATCCTCATCCTGCCGATTATCATGCCTATCGTCGACGCCGTGGATTTTTCCCCCTTGGCGTTCGGCGTCATTTTCGTCCTGACCTCCGTCCTGGGCATACTGACCCCGCCGTTCGGGCTCGGCCTGTTCGTGGGAGCGGAAATATCGGGGCTCGATTTCAACCGGACCTTCCGCGCCGTTTTGCCTTTCGCGCCTCCGCTTGTGATTGTCATCATCCTGATGACCATCTTCCCCGGAATCGTCACTTTCCTGCCGGAACTTCTTCTCGGAGTCTGAAGTCCGGGCGGCGGGCATTCAACAACACATCTGGAGAAGAAAGGCGGAAAACCATGAGGACGACGCTGATCCGGGGCGGAAGCATTTACGACGGGAGCGGCGACGCACCGTTCCCGGGCGACGTACTTGTCGGGGACGGGATAATCGCCGCCGTGGCCCGGGGCGGATTCCCCGGTTCCGCCGACGTGGTCATGGACGCGGCCGGCCTCGCCGTGGCGCCGGGTTTCATCGACGCCCATTCGCACTCGGAATGGATTGTGCCGGAGAAAAATCATCTCCAAATTCTCAAGCCATTCCTGTTGCAGGGGGTTACCGCTTTCATGGGCGGCAATTGCGGGTTTTCCCCTTTTCCCGTCGCCGAGGCGGTCAGGGAAACAGTGCTGGAAAACTCGCGCTTCCTCGTCAACGAGCGTTTCGCCTTTCATTGGCGCGATCAGGGCGGTTTTTTCAGGCATCTTGAAGAAAACGGCGTCTGCCTGAATGTAGCCACCTTGGTTGGGCACGGTCCCTTGCGGACTCTCATCAGGGGCGGCCGCCCCGGACCGCTGGCCGCCGGAGAGCGGGATCGGCTGGCCCGCATGCTGGAGGAGGCTTTCAACGGAGGCGCCTACGGAGTTTCCATGGGTCTCGCCTTTGTCCCCGGCATCTTCGCCGATGCGGCCGAGATCGAAACCGTCTTCGCCGCCGTCGCCCGGGCCGGCCGGATCGTGGCCGTCCACGGCCGCACTTATAGTCGAATCTCGCCGTATTTTCCCGACGACGTTTCCGGCGCTCCACACAACCTGCTTGACCTCGCCTCCTTCATCGACGTCGCCGCCAAAACCGGCGCCAAGCTCCATATCTCCCACCTGCTGCTGAAGGGAAGCGGGACTTGGGATTTGTGGCGGGACGCGATTGAACTTTTCGAAAGGGCGAACGCCGACGGCGTGGACGTCACTTTCGGCGTCATTCCCTACCATTGCGGCAACACCCCGATCACCACCCTCTTCCCAAAATGGTTTCTCGAGGATTTCGCCGGCAACATGGCCAGGCCGGATCGGGTGAAGCGATTGGAACGGGAGGTTTTCGACACCGAGCGGGCCATTGGGCGGACCTTTTCCGACCTCCATCTGTTGTGGGGGGTGAATCCGTCGCTCGCCCCCCTCGAGGGCAAGAGCTTTTCCCGGATCGCCGAGGAAATGGGAATTGCGGAAATCGAGGCGTGCCTGTATTTGGCCAGGGAGAGCGGAGGCGGGGCCAAGGTGCTGACCGCCGCCTATTCCGGCCGCGAGGGCGATTGCCCCGAGCCGCTCGAGCGCCTGCTGGAACATCCGCTTTCGCTGGTGGAAATCGACGCCGTCCTCACCTCGCCGGAAGGGCCGCGGGTTCCCGCCTCCTTCGGCGCCTTTCCCAAATGGCTTGGCCACTATTGCCGGGAACGCGGCCTGATGTCGATGGAACAAGGGGTGCGCAAACTGACCGGAGCCCCGGCCGATCGTTTCGGCCTGCGAAATCGCGGCTATCTGCGGGAGGGATTCGCCGCCGACATGGTATTGTTCAATCCCGCGACCATACGGGACGCCAACTCCATTGCCGATCCCGCCCGCCCGGCCGTAGGCGTCGCCGCCGTTCTTGTCAACGGCGGGCTTGTGGTCGCGAACGGCGCGGTGCGCGATCCCGCTTTGCGGGGCCGGGTTCTATACCCGTGAATTCCCGATGGAGTCGAGCCGCCCTTTCAGAGCGTGTTGTTAAATACCGGATCGCCCGGGTTAGACAAGGAAAAAGTCGCTGGCAGGATGATTTTTGGCCGGCGGTCAGGGGTAAAAATCATCCGAGAAGCGGCTTTTGACG